>DAIEIL010000094.1 GCA_027352645.1 Rhodobiaceae bacterium
GTTCTCGATGAGATGGCGAAGACGCTCGGCATCGAAGCGGGTCATGTCCGACATCACGTCGACGCGGCCATGGGCTTCGAGGTCGCCGCCCTGATGATGCACCTTCTCCAGAACGTCGTCCTCGGCCTCGATGGGTTCGAGCTCGACCATGGCCATGTTGCAGCGCTTCTCGAACATGCCGTCCTCATCGAGGACATAGGCGATGCCGCCCGACATGCCGGCCGCGAAGTTGCGGCCCGTCTGGCCGAGAACGACGACGATGCCGCCGGTCATGTATTCGCAGCCATGATCGCCCGTGCCTTCGACGACGGCGACCGCGCCGGAGTTACGAACTGCGAAGCGCTCGCCCGCGACGCCGCGGAAGTAGCTTTCGCCGGAGATCGCGCCGTAAAGTACCGTATTGCCGACGATGATCGACTTCTCGGGAACGATACGCGTGTTCTTCGGCGGATAGACGATGAGACGCCCACCCGAAAGACCCTTGCCCACATAGTCGTTGGCCTGGCCTTCGAGTTCGAGCGTGACGCCCTTCGCAACCCATGCGCCGAAGCTCTGGCCCGAAGTGCCATTGAACTTCACATGGATCGTGTCGTCAGGCAGTCCCGCATGACCATAGGCCTTGGCGACGACGCCTGAGAGCATGGCGCCCGCCGTGCGGTCGACATTGGTGATCGGCATTTCGATCTGAACGGGCTTCTTCGTCTCGATGGCGGACTTCGCCTCGGCGATGAGCTTGCGATCCAGCACCGTATCGATCTGGTGGTGCTGATTCTCGCTCTTGAAGATGCCCACTTCGCCATCGACCTGCGGCGCGTGGAAGAGGCGCGAGAAGTCGAGGCCATGCGCCTTCCAATGCTCGACGACCTTGCGCTTGTCGAGCATGTGGAGCTGGCCGATCATTTCGTTGAACGAGCGATAGCCGAGCGATGCCATGTATTCACGCACTTCTTCGGCGACGAAGAAGAAGTAGTTGATGACGTGTTCGGGCGTGCCGACAAAACGCTTCCTGAGTTCCGGGTCCTGCGTCGCGACGCCGACCGGGCAGGTATTGAGGTGGCACTTGCGCATCATGATGCAGCCGGCCGCGATGAGCGGCGCGGTGGCGAAGCCGAACTCGTCGGCGCCGAGTAGCGCGCCGATGACGACGTCGCGGCCCGTGCGCAGACCGCCATCGACCTGCACGGTGATGCGGCTGCGCAGACGGTTCAGCACCAGCGTCTGATGCGTCTCGGCAAGGCCGATCTCCCAGGGGGAGCCGGCATGCTTGATCGAAGTGAGCGGCGAAGCGCCCGTGCCGCCCTCGAAGCCCGAGATGGTCACGTGGTCGGCGCGCGCCTTCGAGACGCCGGCGGCAACCGTGCCGACGCCGATTTCGGAGACGAGCTTCACCGACACCTGACCGTCAGGGTTGACGTTCTTGAGGTCGTAGATGAGCTGGGCCAGATCTTCGATCGAATAGATGTCGTGATGCGGGGGCGGGGAGATGAGGCCCACGCCCGGCGTCGAGTGGCGCACCTTGGCGATGGTCGCGTCGACCTTGTGGCCGGGCAACTGTCCGCCTTCGCCGGGCTTCGCGCCCTGCGCCATCTTGATCTGCATCATGTCCGAGTTGACGAGATACTCGGTGGTGACGCCGAAACGGCCGGACGCCACCTGCTTGATGGAGGAGCGCATTGAATCGCCATTCGCCATCGGCACGAAGCGGTCGGCTTCCTCGCCGCCTTCGCCCGTGTTCGAGCGGCCGCCGATGCGGTTCATGGCGATGGCGAGCGTCGTATGCGCCTCGCGGCTGATCGAGCCGTAGGACATGGCGCCCGTCGCGAAGCGCTTGACGATATCGACGGCAGGCTCGACCTCGTCGAGCGGCACGGGCTTGCGCCCGTCGGCTTCGGCGGTCTTGACCTCGAAGAGGCCACGGATGGTCAGCAGGCGCTGGCTCTGGTCGTTGATGCGCTTGGCGAAGTCGCGATACTTGTCGCGGCTGTTGCCACGCACGGCGTGCTGAAGATCACGCACGCTGTCAGCGTTCCAGGCATGTTCCTCGCCACGCATGCGATGAGCATATTCGCCGCCGACCTCGAGCATGTTGCGCAGGTAGGGCGTGTCGCCGAAGGCTGCCTGATGACGGCGGAAGGTCTCTTCCGCGACCTCATTGCAGCCGACGCCTTCGATAACGCTCTGCGTGCCCGTGAAATACTTCTTCACGAAAGCGGAGTTGAGGCCGACGCCGTCGAAAATCTGCGCGCCGCAATAGGACTGGTAGGTCGAGATGCCCATCTTGGACATGACCTTGAGCAGGCCCTTGTCGATCGCCTTGATGAAGCGCTTGTTGACTTCATAGGCCGTCAGCTTCTCGTCGAGGTCGGGAAGCATGGCTTCCAGCGTCTCGAAGGCGAGATAGGGGTTGATCGCTTCCGCGCCATAGCCCGCGAGGCAGGCGAAGTGATGCACTTCGCGCGCTTCGCCCGTCTCGACGACGAGACCGACCGAGGTGCGGAGACCCTTGCGGATCAGGTGGTGATGAACGGCCGAGGTCGCGAGCAGCGCCGGGATCGCCATCCGCTCCGCCGAAACCGCGCGGTCCGACAGGATGATGATGTTGAAGCCCTTGGTGACCGCCTCTTCCGCGCGTTCGCACAGCCGGTCGAGCATCACTTCCATGGCCTGCGCGCCGCGCTCGGCCTTGTAGGTGATGTCCAGCGTCTCGGCGCGGAAGTGATTGTCCGGCACCTCGCCGATCTGGCGGATCTTTTCGAGGTCTTCGTTGGTCAGGATCGGCTGGCGCACTTCGAGGCGCTTCACCTTCGACATGCCCTTGAGATCGAGCAGGTTCGGGCGCGGGCCGATGAAGGACACCAGCGACATGACGAGTTCTTCGCGGATCGGGTCGATCGGCGGGTTCGTCACCTGGGCGAAGTTCTGCTTGAAGTAGGTGTAGAGCATCTTCGACTTCGACGAGAGCGCGGAGATGGGCGTGTCCGTGCCCATCGAGCCGATCGCTTCCTGTCCCTCGATCGCCATGGGCGACATGAGGAACTTGATGTCTTCCTGCGTGTAGCCGAAGGCCTGCTGCAGATCGAGCAGGTTCGCCGCGTCGGATGCCGCGGGCGGCGCCTTCTTCACGGGCGCGGGCATGTCCTCGAGCACGATCTGCGTACGGTCGAGCCATGTCTGATAGGGGTGAAGCTTGGCGAGCTTCGCCTTGATTTCATCGTCCGCGATGATGCGGTGCTCTTCGAGGTCGATGAGCAGCATCTTGCCCGGCTGGAGACGCCACTTCTCGACGATGCTCTCCTCGGGAACGGGCAGCACGCCCATTTCCGACGCCATGATGACATTGCCTTCGTCGGTGACGAGATAGCGCGCGGGACGAAGGCCGTTGCGGTCCAGCGTCGCGCCGATCTGGCGGCCGTCCGTGAAGGCGACGGCAGCGGGGCCGTCCCACGGCTCCATCAGGGCGGCGTGGTATTCGTAGAAAGCGCGGCGATCATCGTCCATGAGCGGATTGCCCGCCCAGGCTTCGGGAATGAGCATCATCATCGCCTGGGACAGCGAATAGCCGCCCATGACGAGAAGTTCGAGCGCATTGTCGAAATAGGCCGAGTCGGACTGACCGTCGACGGCAATCGGCCAGAGCTTCTTCAGGTCGTCGCCCAGGATGTCCGACTCCATCGAGGAGTAGCGCGCCTGGATCCAGTTGACGTTGCCGCGCACCGTGTTGATCTCGCCATTGTGGCAGATCATGCGGAACGGATGAGCGAGGCGCCAGGTCGGGAAGGTGTTGGTCGAGAAGCGCTGATGGACGAGCGCGAGCGCCGTCTCCATGCGCGGATCGCTGAGATCCTTGTAGTAGGAGCCGACCTGCGCGGCGAGCAGCATGCCCTTGTAGACGACGGTGCGCGAGGAGAGCGAAGGAATGTAGAAATCCTTCGGCATCTCCTGCTTCTCGTGGAAGAGCGTGTTGAAGATGCGCTTGCGGATCACGAAGAGCTTGCGCTCGAAATGGTTCTGATCGGTCGTCGCCGCGCCCTTCGCGATGAAGACCTGACGATGCACGGGCTCGGTCGGCTTCACCGAATAGCCGAGGTCCGTGTTGTCGACGGGCACTTCGCGCCAGCCGAGGAAAACCTGGCCTTCCTCGGTGACGATGCGCTCCGTGAGAGCCATGATGCGCTTGCGCTCGGCATCGTCCCGCGTGAGGAAGAAATGGCCGATGCCATACTCGCCTTCCTTGGGCAGCGCAAAGCCGAGGCGCGCCGCTTCCGCGCGGAAGAAGGCGTCCGGAATCTGGATGAGGATGCCCGCGCCGTCGCCCGCCTTGGGGTCGGCGCCGACCGCACCGCGATGCTCGAGATTCTCGAGAATATGCAGGCCGTCCTCAATGATCTTGTGCGATTTTCGGTTGTGGATATTCGCTACGAAGCCGATGCCGCAAGCATCGCGTTCGTTCCGGGGGTCATAGAGACCCTGCGCGTCGGGGAGACCGCCCGCAGGAAGCGCCACCATGGCTTGCTTCTCCGTCATATCCAAAATCCTCACCTGTCTGTCCCATGTGCGTCTGGAGGCAGACCGTTCCCGTTGCCGTTTGCGTTCTGATGCCTGCCGGCAGCCCTGAAGAGGTCGCCGGAGGCCGCGGAACGCTTATCGGATCGCACGCCTAATTGCAAAATTGACCCGCAGGGCGCTCAGTGCCCCGTCGCTCAGTTCGCCGACAGACTCTAACTATTTGAAATTAAAGGTAAATCGGCGTCCATTGCGGATAGGTCCGCTGCTGCTCGCAGGATTGGCCCCCACGACGGGGGACTAAACCCACTTCAGCGAGGGGATCATGCCCAATGCGCCGGATTGAATCAAGCAAATATGGCAGGATTGCTGACCTAAAAATGTCTCACGCCGGTTCTGCCCCGCGGCGTTGCAAAAACGCCTCGTCCGCGGCGGCCAATGGGGTAAATCCCGGCGCATCGTGACAGTTGGCGCAGGCTGGCCTATGTCTGGAGCGTTATGCGAAATTCCGGTTTCATCCCGCCACGCGGCATAGAGCACCGAGGTCCGGCCCTTGATCTTCACCAGCGATAACGCATTCGGCGTGGCACCTGAAATTCTCGACGCCATCGCGCGCGCCAATCATGGCGCGGTGCCTTCCTATGGCGAGGACGAGATCACCAGGCGGCTGCAGGGCCGGTTTGCTGAAATATTCGAGCATGAGGTTGCAGTCTTTCCCGTCGCCACGGGAACGGCGGCGAATGCGCTCGCGCTCGCGACGCTGACGCCGCCCTATGGCGCGGTCCTTTGTCACGAACATGCCCATGTGCATGACGACGAATGCGGCGCACCGGAAATGTTCACCGGCGGGGCGAAGCTCGTCGGCGTCTCCGGCACAGCCGCCAAGATCGATCCGCAGGCACTCGAAGCAGCGCTCGCGACGATGCCCGCCGGTAACGCCCATAATGTGCAGCCGGCGACGCTCACCGTCACGCAGTCAACCGAGTCGGGCACCGTCTACACCCTCGGCGAGTTGCGTCGGCTGACGGGTATTGCCCAGGGGCGCGGCCTTGCCGTCCACATGGACGGCGCGCGCTTTGCCAATGCGCTGGTCGCGCTCGGCTGCTCGCCCGCGGAGATGACATGGAAAGTGGGCGTCGACGTTCTTTCGTTTGGCGCGACCAAGAATGGCGCACTCGCCGCAGAGGCGGTCGTATTCTTCGATCCGGCTCGCGCGGTGGATTTTGCTTTCCGCCGCAAGCGCGCCGGGCATCTCTTCTCCAAGATGCGTTTCGTCTCGGCGCAGCTCGAAGCCTATCTGGCCGATGGGCTCTGGCTTCGAAACGCCGCGCATGCAAATGCCATGGCAAGGCGGATGGCGGACGGGTTGGCGCCGGTCAATTCGGCGCGGCTGCAAGCGCCGGTCGAGGCAAATGAAATTTTCGTCCGCTTGCCTCGCGAGACGTTGAAGAGGATGCGCGAAGCGGGTGCAGGTTTTCACGCCTGGCCCATGGAGGGCGACGATGCCGGGAACCGCACGATCAGGCTCGTGACCTCCTTTGCCACGCGGGCCGAAGATGTCGAACGCTTGCTGCAGGTTGTGAGCGGTTGAACGCGTCTGCGCCCTGAGCCTTTATCCTTCATTAAGCCTGCTACCTCTAAGCTCGCGGAGCCGGAATCTCTCCGGCGACATTCGGGGTCTGGCATGGCGAATCCGAACACTGCGCCCAGCTATGAAGAGATGATCGCGCAGGCGGAAGCGGCGGTCGCAAGCCTGCGCGGCGCCTATCGTGAGCAACTGACCGAAGATGTTGCGGCTCTCGTAGACCTCTGGGCGAAGCTCGATCCGCAGGCTCCCGACGCGACGCTCGATGAGGTTCATTCCTTCGCTCATAACATCAAGGGACAGGGCGGCTCGTTCGGTTACGACCTCATCACCTCGATTGGCGCTTCGCTTTGCGACTACCTGCGCAGCGGCCATCACGTGTCGGTCAGGGAACTCGACATCGTTCATGCGCATCTCAAGCTTCTGAAGCTCGTCAGCGACAATGATATTTCGGGGACCGGTGGCGAGATGGGGCAGCGTATCGTCGAAAGGTTACGCTCTCTGACCGGCTGAGCCGGCATTTCCGGCGCGAGGGGCTACCCAAGCAGGCCGTCGAGATCGTCCAGCGCATTTTCGAGAAGGG
>DAIEIL010000117.1 GCA_027352645.1 Rhodobiaceae bacterium
GAAGGCAGCGGCTTGTGCAGCGTCAGCTTCTGTTCGCCGTGGACGACCATCAGATAGTTGATGCCGCTTTCGCGCATCGCGCCCGCGCCCCAGGCGATGACGGTCGCCTGTGTCGGCACCGTTTTGAGCCCGCTTTCATAAACGAAGGGCAGCTCCTGCGCGTTGAGCGGATCGCGTCCGAAGCCCACGCCAAGCGCGTAAAGCATCGTTTCGCGGTCGCCATACTGGAATTCCTGGCCGATGGCCTTGGAAGCCATGAGTTTGTCGTAGTCGATAGCCATGAGAGCCCTCCCTGAAGCCTTGTTCTTGTTGGGGCATAGCAAAGCCGGAAAGCGGGTTTGGCGCAAGATCGCGGTCGCTCGCGGCATGTGACGCGCCATGCTATCAACGGGCAGAACAACAAAACGCCTTCGGAGAAAGCCCATGTCCGCAACGTCAACGAAGCCGCTCGCCGAACGCTCCTTCGAGTGTTTCAAGGTCGAGATCCGGGACAAGATCGCCCATATCCTTCTCAACCGGCCCGAGAAGATGAACGCGATGAATCGCGCCTTCTGGCATGAGTTGCCGGAGATCGTGCGCGAGATCGATGAGGGTGCGCTCGCCCGCGTGATCGTGATTTCCTCCACGGGCAAGCATTTCACCGCGGGCATGGACCTTTCGGTCTTTACCTCCGGGCCCGATATGAAGGGCGCCGAGACGGGCCGCGTTCGTGCGAACCTGATGAAGACGGTGCTGAAGCTCCAGAAGACTTTCGGTTGCCTCGACGAGGCGCGCATCCCCGTGCTCATGGCGGTACAGGGCGGCTGCATCGGTGGCGGTGTCGATTTCGCGTCGGCCTGCGACATGCGCTACAGCACGAAGGACGCCTTCTTCTGCATTCAGGAAATCAATATCGGCATGACCGCCGATGTCGGCACTTTCCCGCGTCTGCCGCATCTGATGCCGCAGGGCCTTGTGCGCGAACTCGCCTATACGGGCCGTCGTCTCTTCGCGGACGAGGCGAAGTCATGCGGCCTCGTCAATCAGGTCTTCGATACGCATGAAGCGATGCTCGAAGGCGTCTTCGCCATCGCCCGCGAGATCGCCGCGCGTTCGCCGCTTGCCGTGCGTGGCTCCAAGGAAATGCTGAACTACGCCCGCGACCATTCGATCGAGGATGGCCTGCGCCAGATCGCCGTCTGGCAGACCGGCATGTTCCAGCCGCATGACATGATGGAAAGCTTCACCGCCAAGGCCGAGAAGCGCGAGCCGAATTTTGACGATCTGCTGCCAGTAAAGGACGCGATCTGATCGCTCTCTCTGCTCTCCTTACGCGTCATGGCCCGGCTTGTCCGGGCCATCCACGTCTTTCTTTTCTGATCGCAAAGGCGTGGATGCCCCGCATGAAGCGGGGCATGACGTATGGAGCAGGTAAGTCGGCCTCAGCCCGGCATCTTCGGGAACTGCGGCAGGTTCGGGTCCATATGGGCCCAGGGCTGGGCGGAGGACGTGTAGAAAATCGCGCCCGGCTTGATCCAGCTCGGATCGTCGAAAGAGCCGGCCTTCACGACCCAGATAGCCGGGTTCGATTCGACGTCGCTGAAAAGCGGAGTGCCGCAATTCTCGCAAAACTTGCGGGTCACATGCTTGCCGCTGTCTGCGACGACCGAATAGCTCTTTGGTGAGCCCTTGGTGATCTTCAGGGCGTCGCGCGCCACGACGACGACGGCGGCAGGCTCGCCGCCCGAAACATATTGGCAATCGCGGCAATGGCAGAGCGCGGCGGCCAAGGGCTCGCTCGTCACTTCATAGCGAATGGCGCCGCAGAGACATCCGCCTGTATAGGGTGCTGGCATTGGTTCCTCCTCTGGAGCCGTCTCTCCGGACGGTCGGAAAAACTCTAGCGTTCGCCGAGCACCTTGAACAGGCTCGTTGCTGTCATGACCTTGTCGTCGCCGACCCAGAACGAGGCGGAGACAAAAACAATGGCCCGCGTCTGGTGGTCGGCTTTGGCGCGGCAGGTCACGATGTCGCGGAGCTTCGCATCGGCAAGCACACTCGCCTGCAGGCTCAGCGTGACGCAGGGACGGTCGTCCTTCGCGCGCCAGGCCGCGCCGCCGAGAAAGGCGTCGGCAAAGGTCAGCATCATGCCTTCATGCACTGTGCCGTCCTCTCGCACATGCCGTTCGTCGATGCGAAAGGCGGCGACGCGCGTACCGTCTTCCTCGATGCGCTCGAAGAAGGGGCCGACAAAGGCTTCGAACGGATCGAAGAGTTCGACGGGTGTGAAG
>DAIEIL010000132.1 GCA_027352645.1 Rhodobiaceae bacterium
GCAACTCCATCGAGCGCGATCTGCGCGTCGCGCTGGCGCAGCGCCAGTTCGTTCTCTTCTATCAGCCCAAGGTCGATATCCATACGGGCCGCATCAACGGCGCCGAGGCGTTGATCCGCTGGCAGCATCCCGAGCGCGGCCTCGTCTCGCCCGACCTCTTCATTCCGGTGGCGGAGCGCTGCGGCTTCATCTCCGAAGTGTCGAAGTGGGTTCTCGACGAAGCGTGCCGCCAGAACCATGCCTGGCAGGAGGCCGGCCTTCCGAAGATCGGCATCGCCGTCAACGTTTCGGCGGTCGACCTGCGTCGCCCCGATCTCACGGACATCGTGGCGAACACGCTCGTCCGCCATGCTCTGTCGCCGCAATATCTCGAACTTGAAGTGACCGAAAGCATGGTCATGCGCGATGTCGACTCCGTCATCGGCACGCTGCGCCGCTTGCGGAGTCTCGGCGTGGGCATCGGCATCGACGATTTCGGTACTGGCTACTCTTCGCTTGCCTACCTGAAGCGCTTCCAGGTGAAGCGGTTGAAGATCGATCGCAGCTTCGTGCGCGACATCGCAGATCTGCGCGACGGCAAGGTCATCCCCAAGGTGATCATCGACCTCGCGCACAGCCTCAGCGTCAATGTGCTGGCCGAAGGCGTGGAAGATGCCGCACAGCTCGAAATCCTGCGCTCGCTGGGTTGCGACGAGGCGCAGGGCTATTTCCTCGGGCGCCCCATGCCGGCGGTGGAGTTCGAGCTATTCCTGCGTCACGCGCCGAATGGGCTCCATCCGGATGCGGCCATCCGTCATGCGGTGACTGTTGCGCCTGCGAAGGGGCATGGCCTGCGCTCCGTGCCGGGTTCCGCCGCCTGAGGTTCGCTCATCCCTGTTTGACGCAGCGTTCGCCTTTACCCGTGCATCGCGCGGCGCGCTCGGCTGGACGCGCCGTTTTGCAGCGCTAAACTTCCCACCTCAAGTGATGCGCGCCGCCTTCGCGAGAAGGCGACAACGCGCGGTCGATACCGACAGGAGAATGTCATGGATCTCGCCTATGGGCCGGAATACGACGCCTTTCGCCAGCAGGTGCGCGATTTCATCGCTGCGCATCGCGACAAGGCACCGAGGAATTTTGGCGTCAATCGTCCGTCCGAAGAAGCGTTGGTCTGGCAGCGGCTGCTGATCGAACATGGCTATGCCGCGCGCACGATCCCCAGGGAATATGGCGGCTATGGCGCGGAGCCCGACATTCTGAAGTCGCGCATCATTGGGGAGGAATTCTCCAACGCGCGCCTGCCCACGGGCCTGTCCAATCAGGGCATCTCGATGCTTGTGCCGACGCTTCTCGAACTAGGCACCGAGGAGCAGAAGCTGAAATGGATATCGCCGACGCTTCGCGGCGATGTCGTCTGGTGTCAGGGCTATTCGGAACCGGGTTCTGGTTCGGACCTCGCTTCGCTCCAGACGAAGGCGACCGAGGATGGCGATGACTTCATCATCAACGGGCAGAAGATATGGACCTCGACGGCGCATGCGGCCGATATGATCTTCTGCCTCGTGCGCACCGAGCCCGATGCGAAGAAGCATGAGGGCATTTCCTATCTCATCTTCTCGATGAAGACGCCGGGCATCGAGGTGCGTCCGCTCGTCACCATGACGGGGCATGCGGAATTCAACGAAGTCTTCTTCACCGATGTGCGCGTGCCGCAGAAGGACATCGTCGCCGGTCGTGGTCAGGGCTGGTACGTCGTCAATGCGACGCTGAAGCATGAGCGCGGCATGCTGGGCGATCCCAACGCCGCGGGCTCGCGCCTGAAGCAGATCATCGAGCTGATGGAAAGCGAGACGATGGATGGCGAGCGCCTGATCGACAATCCGCTCTTCCGCGACCGATTGCTGAAGTTGCAGGCCCGCGTCCTCGCGATGCAGTTCCACGGGCTCAGGCTTCTGACCGCTTCTGCCAAGAAGGAAGACCCCGGCATTGCGCGCCTCATCGTGAAGCTTCAGGGCTGCGACCTCAATCATGACCTCGCTGCGCTAGCTATCGACGCGCTGGGTGAGCTCGGCGTGCTTTACGGCGAAAGCCCGCATCTGCGGGCGAAGGGCACGTGGCAACATCGCTACATGTTCGACCTCGGCCTCATCATTGGCGGCGGCACGGCGCAGATTCAGAAAAACATCATCTCGGAGCGTGGCCTTGGCATGCCCCGCGAGCC
>DAIEIL010000145.1 GCA_027352645.1 Rhodobiaceae bacterium
TACTGGGAAGGCCGCACACGGATGGTCAACTGATTTGGGGCCTCGCCCTTCGAGACGGGCCTTTGGCCCTTTTCGGGGCGAGGATCGGCTTTGTCATCGTGCCTCATCCTGAGGGGGGAGCCGCAAGCTTCACATCTCGAAGGATGGGCGGCTGTCCGCAGCCACAAGAATTCAAAATCGGAGGAATCGACATGAACCTCGCTGCCGAAAAGACGGGCCTGCCGCCATTCAAGCCGCTGAAGCAGAAGCCGCCGAAGATCAAGGTCGAGCGCAAGCCGGATGGCTCGATCTATGTCGCATCCGAATATCCGCTCGACTCCATGCGGCGTTCGACCGTGCATATTCTCGAGGAAAAGGCGGCCCAGCATCCGGAGCGCAATTTCATCGGCGAGCGCGATGCGTCGGGCGCATGGACCTACATCACCTATGGCGAGGCGGACCGCGCCGCGAACGCCATAGCGACAGCGCTTCTCGCGCGTGGCATGGGGCAGGCGACGCCCCTTCTCATCCTGTCGGGTAATTCCATCGCCCATGCGGTGATGATGCTCGGCGCCATGAAGGCGCGTGTGCCGGTTGCGCCCGTCAGCGTTCCCTATTCTCTGATGAGTTCGGATTATTCGAAGCTCCGCCACGTCTTCGAGCTTACCCGTCCGCGCATGATCTTCGCGGAGCAGGGCGCGCTCTTCGAACGCGCGATCCGGGCGCTCGATCTTTCGAGCGTCGATGTCATCACCCGCGAAGGTGTGCCGGAGGGGCTTCAGGGCTTGCGCTACGACGCGCTGCTCGCAACGCCTGTTGACGAGGCGGCGGTGCGCGCCTCGATGGAAAAAGTCGATCACGACACGGTGGCGAAATATCTTTTCACCTCCGGCTCGACAGGCATGCCCAAGGGTGTCATCCAGACGCATCGGATGATGATGGCCGTGGTGGCGGGGCAGGAGGCGCTTCGTACCGAGGAGCCCGATCCGAACGAAGTGTCGCAGAGCCTCGAATGGATGCCGTGGAACCACATCTCGGCGGGCAATATCAGCTTCAACGGCAATCTGTCTGCCGGCGGTACGGTGCATCTCGATGCCGGCAAGCCGGTGCCCGGCCTCTTCGAGCAGACGATCCGCAATCTCCGCGATGTCTCTCCGCGCGTTTTCGGCTCGGCGCCCGTCGCCTTCGCCATGCTTGCCGATGCGATGGAGAAGGATGCGACATTGCGCGAAAACTTCTTCCGCAATCTCGAATTCATGGGCTATGGCGGCGCGACCCTGTCGAGCGATCTTTACGACCGCATGCAGGCGCTCGCCATTGCGGAGACGGGTCATCGCATTCCCTTCACCACCATGTATGGCGCGACGGAGACGCAGGGCATCACGGTCGTTCACTGGATCACGGAGCGTGTCGGCCTCATCGGGCTGCCGCTGTCGGGCGTGACGCTGAAACTGGTGCCGAACGGGACCAAGCTTGAAGTGCGCGTAAAGGGGCCAACGGTGACGCCGGGTTATCTCAACGACCCGAAGAAAACCAAGGAAGCTTTCGATGAAGAAGGCTTCTATTCGCTCGGCGACGCCGCGCGCTTCCTCGATCCGGAGCATCCGGAAGAGGGCATCGTCTTTGACGGCCGCGTGACGGAGGATTTCAAACTCTCCTCGGGCACATGGGTTTCGACGGGCACGCTCCGTGCAGACGTCGTCGCGGCCTGCTCGCCGCTGCTTCAGGACGCGGTCGTCTGCGGCCTCGACAAGCCCTATATTGCGCTTCTCGCTTGGCCGAACATCGCGGCGGCGAAGGCGGTCGCGGGACTTCATGACAGCGCGACGCCGCAGGAGGTGGTGAGCCATCCCAAGGTCGCTGCGCATGTTCGCGAGGCGCTGCAGCGCCACAACAAGGCGGGCGGCGGTTCGTCGACACGCATCTCGCGCATCCACCTGATGATCGAACCGCCTTCCATCGACGGCCACGAAATCACCGACAAGGGCTACGTCAACCAGCGCGCGACGCTCGACCGTCGCGCCCATCTCGTCGAAAGGCTATACCTCGACGAGGCGCCGGAGGATGTGATCGTCGTTTGACGCCTTTCCATTTCTTCGTCGTGCCGGGCTTGATCCAGCCACGACGACTGGAGAGAAGACAGGAACCCATGGCTATCGCGCGTCCTCGCGACATACTTGATTTCTGGTTTGCAGCGGGCCCGTTGAAATGGTTCGCGAAGGATGCGTCCCTTGACGCTGAAATCCGCAAGCGCTTCGCCGAGACGCATGACGTGGCAAGCCGGGGCGGGCTCGACGACTGGATGAAGGAAGCGCAAGGCGCGCTTGCGCTCATCATTGTGCTCGACCAGTTCTCGCGCAATCTCTACCGCGACGATCACCGCGCCTTCGTCAATGACGGCAAGGCGCTGGCGCTTGCGCGTGACGCCATCTCTCGCCGCATGGATGTCGAAGTGCCGATGACGGCGCGGCAGTGGTTCTATCTTCCCTTCATGCATGCCGAGGATATGGCGGCGCAGGAGGAGAGCCTGCGCTATCACTCCACCCGCCTCGAAGATGCGGAAGTCTTCCGCTTTGCGGAAATTCACGCCGATATCATAAAGCGGTTCGGACGTTTCCCGCACAGGAATGCCGTGCTCGGCCGCGCGTCCACGCCTGCGGAAGAGAGCTTCCTGGCGTCGGGCGGTTTCGCGGGCTGAGGGGGGCGGAAAAATTCGCCGTCCCGCGGCAGGATTCCGCCGGGCAGGCTTTGCCCATATGGTACGCGGGTGGTCCCTAAGTCATTGATTCTGCATGGGTGTCTTCTTGGCCCGCAGGTTGCACTGCTCTGGATACAGTTCACGAGCCAATCCAGAGAGATTTCTTCCATGATGACCGACCACGAACTCAGCCTGCTTGCCGCCTATATGTTCGACACCCATGGAATGAAGGCCCTCGAATATGCCGATACGGCGGCGGAGGAGCTTGAGCAGGTCGGCGAGCTGCTGCGCGCCGATGCCTGGCGCGCCCTCAAGGTCTTCGTTATCGACATGGCCGAAGGTCGCCGCTCGCGCGAAGGCAATATTCTTCACTGACTTCCGGTGAACATCGGAAAAGGCCCCATGCCCCGCGAGGTGTGGGGCCTTTTCTTTTGCGGCTTTGCGCTCGGGCGCGTGGACCGGTAAAACCTTCTCAACGATAAAATTAAAATGGGAGGATGAAATGGCACTCGACCCGCAAGTCAAAGCGCTTCTCGATGGCATGGCCGCCAATACGGAAGCGCCGCGCATCATCGATCTTCCGCCGGCAGGCGGGCGCGAAATGTATCGCGCGATGGCGTCGCAGCTCGATCTTCAGGGGCAGCCCATCGGCAAGGTCGAGGACCGCACCATTCCCGGCCCGGTCGGCGAGATTCCTCTTCGCCTTTACACGCCGGTTGCCGCCGGTAGCGAGGCGCTTCCGGTTCTCGTCTATTTTCATGGCGGCGGCTGGGTGATCGGCGATCTCGAAACGCATGATGCGCTCTGCCGCACCCTCGCCAATGAGAGCGGTTGCAAGGTCGTCGCCGTCGATTACCGCCTTGCGCCGGAACACAAGTTCCCGGCCGCCGCGGAAGACGCCTATGCCGCCGTGCAATGGGTCGAGGCCCATGCCACCGAGATCGGCGTCGATGCGAACCGCATCGCGGTTGCGGGCGACAGCGCGGGCGGCAATCTCGCCGCCGTCGTGAGCCTTATGGCGCGCGATGCCAAGGGGCCGCGCATTTCCTTCCAGATGCTCATCTATCCCGTCACCGATACGAATACGGACACGATTTCCTATCGCGAGTTCGCGGAGGGGCACTTCCTCGAACGTGACGGCATGATCTGGTTCTTCAATCATTATCTTGGGGAAGGCGACCGCAATGATCCGCGCGTCGCGCCGCTCAAGGCGGCCTCTCATGAGGGGTTGCCGCCAGCCTATGTCGTCACCGGCGGCTATGACGTGCTGCGCGACGAAGGCCGCGCCTATGCCGAAACGCTAAAGAAGGCGGGCGTTTCCGTCGAACATGTCAATTACGAAGGCATGATCCACGGCTTCTTCAACCTTCAGGGCGTGCTCGATACGGGCCGCGAAGCGGTGAGGGCTGCTGCGCAGGCGCTCAGGATCGCGCTCGCCTGAGGGAGTGCGTTATTGCGAAATGAAGGCGAGGCGATCCGGGCCCCTTCCGGGCCGGGGTTGCCCCGTCATGCGCGCGTCGCCCCGGACCTGAA
>DAIEIL010000171.1 GCA_027352645.1 Rhodobiaceae bacterium
CGCCCGTTCCGGATCAGCGTATCGACGGTGGCGCGCGCCTCGGCATCGACGAGATCGCCGATGTGATGGCCCGCGAGCGACGCAAAGGCAGGCTCGGCGGCAAAGCTCTCCGCGACCTCCATCCCCTCGCCCGCCGTTTCCGTCAGGAAGACGGAATACATCTTGTCCTTCGGCCCGCCGAGATAGAGCTGCAGCTGGCTGTGCTGATCGACGGGGCCGATGGCGCGCACGGGCGTGGTGCCGCTACCGCCCTTGCCGAGGCTTTCGCCCCAGAGCTGCGCATGCCAGGCGAGAAACCGCTCCAGCCGGTCGGCATAGGCCATGAAGATCGAAATGCTTGCGCCCTTTTCACGCTGAAGCGCCAGCGAAAGCGCAGCGCCGATGGCGGGCGCCACTTCGGCGGCGGGCTTGCCCGCAAGGATCGGCGCCAGCACATCGCCCGCGCCCGCGCGCACGGCTTCGATATCGAGGCCGAGAATATCGGCCGGAAGCAGGCCCACATTGGTCAGCACCGAATAGCGGCCGCCCACGCCGGTGTCATGCTCCAGCGTTGCAAAGCCGTATTTCTCGGCGAGCGCGCGAAGCGGATTGGCCTTGCCCTCCTGCGCGGGCTCGGTCAGCACCACGAAATGATGCTTCATGTATTTTCCGCCGCCAGCCTTTTCGATCGCCGTCATCGCGGCAAGCGTCTGGATCGAGGTTTCGACCGTGCCGCCCGACTTCGAGACAACGAGAAAGCGCGTCGTCCTGAGATCGCACGACGAGATCGCGGTCTGCATGGTGCGCGCGTCGAGATTGTCGAGGAAGTAGACGCGGGGGCCCTTCTGCACATGCCCCTGCGTGCCCCAGCCGGTCAGCTGGGCAAGCGCCTGCGCGCCGAGCGCCGAGCCGCCCGTGCCGAGCACGAAAAGGTCGGTCGTATTGTCGAGAAGCCTGGCAGCGGCGTCGCGCAGCGCGCCGAGGTCGTTCTTGCGCTCCGGTAGGCGCAGCAGCGCCAGTGACCTCTTCTCGTAAGACTCGCGCAGCCAGGCGAGCGCCCCCTCGGCCTCCTGCAGCGCGGCCTCATAGGCAGCGCGGGAAAGACCATCCTGGCCGATCTTATCCTCCAGGCAGGCATCGACATTCTGTTCGTAAGGCAGGCTCGTCTGAGACATGGCTCGCTCATTGGTTCCGCAGCAGATGGCCCGGCTCGACGGAGAATCGATCCGGGCACTCCCATCGGGTTCACTGATTTAACAATAACCCTTGGGCAGCAGCATCAACAGGGATCATGACCATTTCGAGGCAGTTTGCCCTACTGCGAGGCGCCGGGCGCACCTTCGCTCGGCCTGCCCGACGGCTCGGGCATCGGGCGGAGCTTCGTTCCCTCGGGCAGCTTTTCCGACATGTTGGGCTCGCCGACGATCGAAACGATGAGTCCGTCGCCCGCCAGAAGCCGCCTGGCGACGCGGGCTATGTCGTCCTTCGTCACGGCCTCGATCATGGCGTTACGCCGGTCCACATAGTCGATGCCGAGATTTTCGGTCTGGATGCCGAGAAGCTCACCCGCGATCTTGCGGTTGGAATTGAAGCGCAGCGGATAGGAGCCGGTGAGGTAGGTCTTGGCGTCGGCAAGTTCCTTGTCGGTGATGCCGCCCTCCGCCATGCGCGAAAGCTCCTTGCGGATGATCGACAGCGAAAGCCCGACGCTCGCATTCTTGGTGCCAAGTTCGCCCATCATCAGCGCGCCGTGGCGCATCGGCGCGAGATAGCTCGACACCGAATAGGCAAGGCCTCTCTTCTCGCGCACCTCTTCCATGAGGCGCGAGGAAAAGCTGCCTCCGCCCAGCACATAATTCATGACGAAGGCGGGCACGAAATCGGGGTCGGCGCGCTTCAGGCCCTGACGGCCGAAGATGACGACGCTTTGCGGAAAGGGCCGCTTCTCGATAACGGTCTTCGCCTTGGCCGGAACCTTCACCTCGGGAATCTTCGGCAGATGTGCATGCGCTGGCAGCGCGCCGAACGTCTTGTCGAGGAGAGGGCCAAGCTCGGCCGGCGTGATCGGGCCGACGACCGCGATCTTCATGTTGTCGCGGGCAAGCACGTTGCGCGTGAAGGCGTGGAGGTCGGCGGCGGTGAGCCCGCCAAGCGACTTCAGCGTGCCGTCGCCCGGACGCGCATAAGGATGGTTGCCATAAGCGGCCTTGTACCAGCCCTGCGCGGCGATCCAGCCCGGATCTTCCATGTTCCGCGCGATGATGGTCGCGATCTGGGCGCGGATGCGCTCCACCGCCTCCGGATCGAAGCGAGGCTTCGTGACCGCGAGGCCGAACAGCGCGAAAGCCTAGTCGCGTTTGTCAGCAAGCGTCTTGAAGTCGGCTTCGAAATAATCGCGATCCTCGGAAAAGCCCATGACGGCGCCGGTGGCCGCGAGCTTCTTCTGGAAGGTTTCCGAATCGAGATCGCCAGCGCCTTCGTCGAAGAGTCCGGAGGCGAGGTTGGCGAGACCATCCTTGCCCTTGGGATCGCTGGCGGAGCCGCCCTCCCATGAGACGTTCATGACGATGACCGGCACCGCCGTTTCCTCGACGAGCCATGCCTCGATGCCGCCAGGGCTCACCACGCGTTCGATCTGCATCGCCTCTGCGGGCGCGGCGATGAAGGCGAATGCCGCAAGCGCGGCGCAGAAAGAGAGAATGCGCCGGCGCATCATGGCTTTTCCTCCGGCAGAAGTTCGCCCGTGACCGTATTTGCGTTGTCGAAAATCTTGTGCGCGGCGGCAAGCACGTCTTTGGCAGTGACCGCGCGAATGTAATCGGGCCACTCGAAAACCTCGCGGGCGGAAACGCCCGTCATCAGCGCGCTGCCATAGGTATAGGCCAGCGTCTGTTGCGTATCGCGCGCATAGATGTCGCTTGCGACGAGTTGCGTCTTGGCGCGGTCGAGTTCCTCGGCGGTGATGCCGTCCTTCAGCAGGCGCGCGATTTCGACAGCGACCGCCTTTTCCGCGTCGGCGAGATTTCCGCCGAGCCGCGGCAGCGCATAGAGGCCGAAGTCGCCCGCGTCGAGATTGTCGCCCTCATACCAGGACTGAACGGAGCTTGCGACCTTGTCGCGCACGACAAGGGCCTGATAGAGCCTACTCGTCGTGCCGCCGCCGAGAATCTCGGCGAGCACGTCGAGCGCGGCCGCTTGGCGCGGACCGGCTCCGGCCTGAGAGGGCGCCGGGTAGAAGCGAAGCCAGGTCGGCTCCTGCACACGCGGATCGTGCAGCGTGACGCGCTCGGGCGTCTTCGGCCATTCGACGGCGGGACGCTTGCGAACATAGGTCGGTGCACGGTCGGGGACGGAGCCGTAATATTTCTCGGCGAGCGGCTTCAGCTCCGCGCCTGTAATGTCGCCCGCGACGATCAGGATGGCATTGTTGGGCGTGTAGAAGCGGCGATAGAAATCAAGCGCATCGGCGGTCGAGAGCTTTTCGACTTCCGACTTCACGCCGATCACGTCGCGGCCATAGGGATGCTTGCCGTAAAGCTTCGCGTTCATCGCGGATTGCAGCAGCGCCACGGGCTCGTTCTCGATCCGCATGCGGAGTTCTTCGATGACGACATCGCGCTCCGGCAGGACTTCCTTGTCGGTGAGGCGCAGGCCCGTCATGCGGTCCGCCTCCATCGACATGACGAGCGGAAGGCGGTCCTTCGCGATGGCCTGGTAATAGGCGGTGAAGTCGTAATTGGTGAAGGCGTTGTCCTGGCCGCCATTGCGGGCGACCGTCTTGGAAAACTCGCCCGGCGCGACCTTCGCCGTGCCCTTGAACATCAGATGCTCGAGGAAATGGGCGAGGCCCGTCCTGCCCGGCGTCTCGTCGGCGGCGCCGACGCGGTACCAGACCATATGCGTGACGACAGGGGCGCGATGATCCGGGATGACGAGGACGCCCATGCCATTGGCGAGGCGAAACATCTCGGGCGCCTGCGGCCCCTCGGCGACGGGACGCGGATCGGCTCCGGCTTCCGCTGCCGGCGAGGTCGCGACAGGTTTCGAAGGAAGCGCCGCCTGGGGCGCAGCTTCGACCGATGTCGAAAGGAAGACCGCAAGTATCGCAGTGGCGGTCAGATGACGGAGGCGCAGTTCACGGGAAAGAAGCAAGCACTCGCTCCACGGCCGGAGGGGCGGGACGGAGAAGGCCCGCTCTTTCGGAGCGAGCCTTCATTCAACTTCTTCGCGAGGGATCGATCAGAAGATCGACGACCAGAGGCCGCTGAAGAAACCGGGTTTCTCCGGCGCCTTGGAGGGCGTGTCGCCCTCGGTGACGGGCTTGCCCTGGGCTTCGTTCTGTTCGACGCGCTTCTTTTCGGCGGCCGCATCGACCAGACGCTCATCCGGCGGCGTCTTCTGCTGCCAGAAGAGGATGTCGTCGGTGAGCTTCGCGTCTTTTTCGACCAGCGTGCGCGTTTCGTTGTTCACGACCGCGCGGATATTCGGATCGGCTTCCGCAGCGCCCGTCTGGGCGAGCAGAGCCTGTTCGCCGGAGCTGCTGTCGCCCGAGGCGGCGGCACCTTCCTCGCCGGTCAGCGCGGCCTGCGCCCTCGCCGAGGGCTGCATGTTCGCTTCCTGCGGCCGGGGTGCGCCGGGCTGCGGGGGACGGAGCGAGAATTCCGGCGGGATGACGAGCGGCGCCTTGGTGACGACCGCGAACTCATCCGGCGCATCCTTGGAATAGCCAAGCGCGTCCTTGATGCCGCCGCCGCCGCAACCAGCGAGCGCCAGAGACAGGGCGCCAAGCATACCCAGGCTAAAAATCCGCCTGCTCTTAAGCATTACCGTCATGTCCTTCAGCTTTGGGCCTTGTGCCGCTGGCCCTACCGGACGTCTCAGGCGCGCTCGTCCTTGCGCGCCTCGCCCTGGTCAATCTGTTCAGAGTTAACCGGTCCGAACACCCCCGGAAGCACTGATTCCAGCAAGATCAGGCCTACGCCCATCACGATCCAGATATCCGCTACGTTGAAGATATACCAGTAAAAGCCGAAGGCGTGAAAACTAAAAAAGTCAGCCACCGCGCCATAGACGAAGCGGTCCAGGACATTGCCCAGCGCGCCGCCGATAACGAGGCCAATGGCCACCGCGGTGATCCTCAACTGCGCCTTCGCTAACCATAATCCCAGCCCGCCGACGACGAACAGGGCGAAGAGAATGAGCGCGACCCGACCTGTTGTCGTTTCGGCCTGAAAGAGGCCGTAGCTCACGCCCTTGTTCCAGGCCATGACGAGGTCGAAAAACGAGGTCACCTGATAGCGCCCCCGATCGGCCATGTCGAAGACGTTGAGCATCCACCATTTGTGGAAGCGGTCCGAGGCAAAGCCGAGAATGGCGACAAGCGCGCCGAGCCCTGAAAGGGGGCCCCAGACCGGCCTTCCGGCAATGGAGAGCGCCATGGCTTATCCTTTTTGGCGGGCGTCGAATTCCTGAACGGCGGCGGCGTCGCGCGGGGTCAGGTCCGGGAAACCCGGCACCGAGCCCACTTCGGGAAGGATTTTCCATGAGCGCGCGCATTTCTTGCCCTGCGCGAGCTGCGGCACGACGGCGACGCCCGGCACATCCTCCAGCCTGAACGCATCGGCGGGGCCTTCTCCGTCGATGAGCTGCGCCTGACTGGTGATCGCGATCTCGGCGAGATCGAGGCCTTCCATCGCGGCCAGAAGCTCGGCGTTTGAAACATAAACGTCGGGTGCAGCTTCGAGGCTGGCGCCGATGCGCTTTTCGCGGCGTTCGACTTCCAGCGCGCCGGTAACGACGCGGCGGAGTTCGCGCACCTTGCGCCACTTCTCGGCCAGCACGTCATCGCGCCATTCGACCGGCAGGTCCGGGAAGAGCCGCGTATGCACCGTGCCGTCTTCCGACGGGAAGCGCGTCAGCCATGCTTCTTCCGTGGTGAAGCAGAGGATCGGCGCGAGCCATGCCGTCAGCGACATGAAGAGATGGTCGAGCACGGTGCGGCAGGCGCGGCGGCGCTGCGAAGACTGCGCGTCGCAATAGAGCGTGTCCTTTCGGATGTCGAAATAGAAGGCCGAGAGATCGACCGTCATGAAGTTCGACACCGCATGGAAGACGCGCTTGAAGTCGTAGTCGTTGTAGGCCTTGCGAACCAGCTCATCGAGTTCGAACAGGCGATGCAGGATCGCGCGTTCGAGTTCCGGCATGTCCGCGAGCGGCACGCGCTCCGCATCGCTGAAGCCGATGAGGCTGCCCAGCATGTAGCGGAACGTGTTGCGCAGCTTGCGATAGGCCTCGACGTTCGACTTGATGATTTCCGGCCCGATGCGCTGGTCTTCCCAGTAGTCGGTCGACGCAACCCAGAGGCGCAGAATGTCGGCGCCGTTCTGCTCCACGATCTTCTGCGGCACGATGGTGTTGCCGAGCGACTTCGACATCTTGCGGCCCTGCTCGTCCAGCGTGAAGCCGTGCGTCAGAACCTGCTTGTAGGGCGCATGGCCGCGCGTGCCGCAGCTTTCCAGCAGCGAGGAATGGAACCAGCCGCGATGCTGGTCCGAACCTTCGAGATAGAGATCGGCGGGCGAGCGCAGATCCGCGCGATCTTCGAGAACGAAAGCATGCGTGCAGCCTGAATCGAACCAGACGTCGAGAATGTCCGTGACCTTCTCGAAATCGTCGGGGTTGTAGGCATCGCCGAGGAAATAGCTCGCGGGCTTGTCGAACCAGGCATCGGCACCTTCGGCCTTCACCGCATCGACGATGCGATTGTTGACCGCCTCGTCGCGCAGGATCGCGCCGTCATTCTTGCCGACGAAAAGCGTCAGCGGCACGCCCCAGGCGCGCTGGCGGGAGACGACCCAGTCGGGACGGCCCTCGACCATCGAATAGATGCGGTTGCGGCCCTGCGCGGGCACGAAGCGCGTCTTGTCGATTTCGGCGAGCGCGATCTTCCGCAGGTCATTCACCTCCATGGAGATGAACCATTGCGGCGTGTTGCGGAAGATGAGCGGCGCCTTGGAGCGCCATGAATGCGGATAGGAGTGGGTGAGCTTGCCCTGCGAGAGCAGCCTGCCCGCCTTCTGCAATTCCTCGATGACGGCGGCGTTGGCCGTTCCTTCCTTGCCCTGACGGGTCATCACGAACTTGCCCGCAAAGAGCGGCACATGATCGTAATAGACGCCTTCGGCATTCACTGTATCGGGAATGCCCTTCTGGCCGAAATTCGACATCCAGAGTTCGTAGTCGTCCTGACCGTGGCCGGGCGCGATATGGACGAAGCCGGTGCCCGTCTCGTCGGTGACGAAATCGCCCGCGAGCAGCGGCACGTCGAACTCATAGCCTTGCCCGGCGAAGGGATGTCGACATGTCGTCCCGCCCAACAGCGAAGCTGGCACCTCAGATTTGCGCTCCCAAGCGGAGACTTTTGCCGCCTTAAACACTTCATCGGCAAGACCGTCGGCCAACACCAGCAGATCGCCTTCCTGCGAAAGGCTGCCTTCTTCCACCGCCTCCACGCGGTAGAGCCCATAGGTGATGGTCTTCGAGAAGGCGATGGCGCGGTTGCCGGGGATGGTCCAAGGCGTCGTCGTCCAGATGACCACCGAGGCGTGCTGCACCATCAGCGATAAATCGATCGCCGCATAGTCCGTGTTACCTCGTATATATGGAGCAAAGTTCGAGATGGGAAACTTCACGAAGATCGTGCGCGACACATGGTCGTGATATTCGACTTCGGCTTCGGCGAGCGCCGTCTTTTCGACGATGGACCACATGACCGGCTTCGAGCCGCGATAGAGGCCGCCGCCTTCGCGAGCGAATTTCAGGAAT
>DAIEIL010000176.1 GCA_027352645.1 Rhodobiaceae bacterium
CTGCCAATGTCGTCGCGCCCTTTACCGAGACCTGCTGGCCGAGGATTGCGCGCACCCCAAGCTCGAAGCCGTCGAAGGTGCCCGGCACGCGCATGCCTGCCGCCTGCGCTAGGCGTGGGCCGAGCAGCGCGTCGTCGCGCAAGCATGCGGCAATCGCCAACGGGTCCGCGTCGAGATCGAAGAGCCGCCTGATGCGCGTGGATATCTGGCGGATGGGAAGGCGGCCATCGCCCCGGACATCGATGTCGAGCGCGTTCGGCCTGGCGGAGGCTGCGACCGTAATGACACCCGAGGCGTCGGCAAGGCGGAAGCTGCGGCGATATTCAGCCGCGCCGATCTCCTCGACGCCGGGAACGGCGCGGATCGAGAGATAGGAAAGAAGCAGCTCCCAGTCGAAGGGCGGGCGATAGCCGAGGCGCAGCCTGATCGCGCTTCCGGTCGCGGGCGCCAGCTCTTCGGATTTGTCGCGCCGCAGCGCCGTCGGCGCGACGCCATAGCTTGCCAGAACGGCGTCGTTGAAACGGCGAAGGCTTCGATAGCCCGAGGCGAAGGCGATGTCGGCAAAGCTCATTCCGGTTTCGGTGATGAGCTGCTTCGCCGTCAGCAGGCGCCGGTTTGCAGCGACCGTCTGCGGCGTTGCGCCGACATGTGCGAGGAAGAGACGCCGAAGCTGCCGCGCGCCGAGGCCGACGCGGGCGGCAAGCGCCTCGACGCCATCCTCGTCCAGCGCACCATCCTCTATGAGCCTGAGCGCGCGCGCGACCGAGGCCTGTGTGCCCGCCCAGGCGGGGGTGCCCGGCGCCGTTTCCGGGCGGCAGCGGAGGCAAGAGCGGAAACCCAGCGCTTCGGCCGCCGCCGCGCTCGCAACGAAGCGGCAGTTCTCCCGTTTCGGTGTCCGCGCCGGGCAGATCGGCCGGCAATAGATTCCCGTCGAGGTGACGCAGGTGAAGATGCGCCCGTCGAAGCGAGCGTCCTTCGCGCTGATCACGCGGTAACAGAAATCCGGATCGAGGGTTTCGGCGGTCATGAAAGAAGTCTACTCCGGGCGTTCAGCCTGCACTCGCCAAAAACGGACATCTCCATTGCCGTCCTCCTGACAGGAATGTTGGCGCATTCAGCGGGTTGTCAAAGCGTTGCCCCCTGTTACGCTTGCCACAGGCCGGGGAGAGACGGAGCAATCCGCAAAAAAGGCCGCGATCTGGGAGGATCTGCATGACTGACGAGGCAAGCGCAGCCATAGTTGCGTCCGCGCGAAGCGTTTCCAAAGACGCATCATTGGCATCCGTGGCCTTTTCGCCCGCCTATCGCAATTACGCGCTCGGGCTTTTGATGCTGGCCTATACGGCGAACTACGTCGATCGCCAGATCCTCTCGATCCTGCTGCAGCCGATCAAGATGGAGCTGGGGCTCAGCGACACGCAGCTCGGCTTTCTCTCCGGCATCACCTTCGCACTCTTTTATGCCACGCTCGGCATTCCGATCGCCGTCTGGGCCGATCGCGGCAACCGCCGCAACATCATCTCGCTGGCGCTGACGATCTTTTCCGGCATGACGGTGGTCTGCGGTTCGGTGACGAGCTTCGCGCAACTGGCGCTGGCCCGCATTGGCGTCGGCGTCGGCGAGGCCGGGTCGAGCCCGCCCGCCCACTCCATGATCTCCGACATGTTCCCGCCGGAGAAGCGCGCAAGCGCCATGGGCATCTACTCGCTCGGCATCAATATCGGCATCCTCATCGGGTTCCTGGTCGGGGGCTGGGTAAGTCAGTGGTATGGCTGGCGTGCGGCATTCTATGTCGTGGGCGTTCCGGGACTCATCATCGCGCTTCTCGTGCGCTTCACGCTGAAAGAGCCCGTGCGCGGGCATGCCGACGGCCTGACCTCGCAGGGCGAGGGGACGCCGCCGCGCATCGGCGCAGTCTTCCGCCTTCTCTGGGCGCAGCGTTCCTTTCGTCACATCGCCTTCGGCTCGGCGCTCGCCGCCATGGGCGGATATGCGGGGGTGACCTGGCTTCCCGCCTTTCTCTCACGCTCCTTCGCCATGACGCCGGGCCAGATCGGCACTGCGCTCGCCCTCATCATCGGCATTTCGGGCGGCGCGGGCACGTATTTCACGGGCTACTTCGCCGACCTGCTGGCGAAGCACGATATGCGCTGGAATGTCTGGTCGGTCGCTATCGTTGTCGGCATCTGCTTTCCTTTCTCCATTGCTCTTTATCTTGCGGCGGGCAAGGTAGCGGCGCTTGCCATCTTCATCGTGCCGGCCTTCGGCGGCGCGGCCTATATCGCGCCGTCGCTGGCGATGACGCAGGCGCTCGTAACCGTGCGCATGCGTGCCGCCGCATCGGCCGTTCTTCTTCTCGTGCTCAATCTCATCGGCATGGGGCTCGGGCCGCAGCTTGCGGGCCTCCTCAGCGACCTCTACGGCCCCGCCTATGGGAAGGAGTCGCTTCGCTACGCGTTGCTCACCATTTCCATCGTCTGGCTCTGGGCCGCGGTGCATTACGTGCTCGCCGCACGGACGCTCAAGGACGACATTGAGCGCGCGCGGCTTCACGGGTTGGGCTAAGCCGGGGCCGTCCTTTTGCCGCATGGCACGGCATTGCGTCTGGGGCCGCCTGTGCCTATGTCAGGCTCGTACTGTAATGAGCCCGACCGGAGATGGCAGATGGACGAACATGAAGGCAGCGCGCGGCGCCGGACCCTGCCGCCGGCGCTGACGGATGAGCGTCAGATCGAAACGGTCGTTCGCAGCTTTTACGGCCGGGTACGCGACGATGCGGTCCTCGGCCCCATCTTCGAGCGTGCCATCGGCGCCGACTGGGAGCCGCATCTCCTGAAGATGTTCGATTTCTGGTCGTCGGTCATGCTCACCTCGGGCCGCTACAAGGGCCAGCCCATGATGGTTCACATGCGCCTGAAGACCGTGAGGCCAGAGCATTTTGATCACTGGCTCGCGCTCTTCCGCATGACGGTGGACGAGGTTTGCCCCGGCGCCACTGCCGATGCCTTCATGGAGCGCGCCTTCCGCATCGCCGACAGCCTGCGCATGGGCATGTTTTTCGATCCTGCCATCGCCGACGCGCAGTCCCGTTCCACCGTCTGACAATCCCGCCTGCGAACGTAGCTGTGTGACAATGGCGCCACGATTGTCGGCCATGTTTCTGCGGCATGGCGTCGTCGCAGCCCGGTATCGGGCCATTTCCGAGCGTCTCGCGGGCTCTGTCACGATTACGTCACCAAACCGTTGCATGGCCTTCATCGGGGCAACTTAAGAACGCTGACGGGGCGGGGCTACCGCCGCATGCCAAAGCTTTATCTTGAAGAAGGTCACCCCTAATGAAGCGCATAAAAGCTCTCCTGGGCGCGCTCGCGGTTACGCTCACCGCCACCAGCGCGTTCGCGATCGATATCGACAGCCGGTACCAGGCGTACCAGCCTGTCAGCGGCGTCTCCGGCAGCCTCAAGTCTGTCGGCTCCGACACGCTCAACAACGTCATGGCCCTGTGGGCTGAAGCCTACAAGGCGAAGTATCCTTCGGTTCAGATCGAGATCGAGGGTAAGGGTTCGTCGACTGCTCCGCCCGCGCTGATCGCCGGCACGTCGCACTTCGGCCCGATGTCGCGCCCGATGAAGGCCGCTGAAAGCGACAGTTTCGAGTCGAAGTACGGTTACAAGCCGACTCAGGTTCGCGTCGCGGTCGACACGCTCGCCGTCTATGTGAACAAGGACAATCCGCTGACCTGCCTCTCGCTGACGCAGATCGACGGCATCTTCTCCAAGAGCCGTCTCTCCGGTTCTCCGGCAATCACGACCTGGGGCCAGCTCGGTCTCACGGGCGAATGGGCCTCGAAGCCGATCTCGCTCTTCGGCCGTAACTCGGCCTCGGGCACCTATGGCTACTTCAAGGAAGTGGCGATGGTGAACGGCGACTTTAAGGACACTGTGAAAGAGCAGCCCGGCTCGTCTGCCGTTGTGCAGGGCGTCGCCGCCGACAAGTTCGCGATGGGCTATTCGGGCATCGGCTACAAGACGGCCGACGTGAAGGCCGTTCAGGTCTCCGGCCGCGATGGTCAGTGCTACGAGGCGAACCAGACGAACGCCTATCACGGCACCTATCCGATCACCCGCTTCCTCTACGTCTACGTGAACAAGAATCCGTCGACCCCGCTCGATCCGGCGCGTGGCGAGTTCCTTCACTATGTCCTGTCGCTTGACGGACAGAAGGACGTCATGAAGGACGGCTACTTCCCGCTGCCTTACATCTTCGCGCAGCAGGAACTTGCGAAGCTCGGCCTGAAGTAAGCGATATTGAAGCCGGCGGGGTGTTCCCGTCGGCTTCTACGTTTTCCAAGTTTCCATTTTAGCCCTTTTGTCGCGCCGGGACGTTATACCGGCGCCGTAATCGCCGAGAGCGAAACCCGAAACCGCCGCCATGACAGAAGCCGCCATGACCGATGCGACGAGTGCACCCGACGGCGCAGGCAATCGCCCTTCCGTCGTCTACAAGCGCGATAAAAAGACCAAGGCCTCCGTTATCTGGGCCGATCGGTTTGCGGGGCGCGCCATCACGATCGGCGGCTTTGCGGTCATCGGCGCCGTGTTCATGATCGCGGTCTATCTCGTTTATGTTGCCGTGCCTCTTCTCTCCGACGGCAAGGTTACTTCGGCAAAGCACTACGCGCTGGGTGACGCGGGCGGCGACGTCATGTCGACCACCCTCGATGAATATCAGACCATGGGCGTCGAGCTTTTGCGACGCGGTCAGCTCATGCTCTTCCAGGCGTCGAGCGGCGAGCGCTTCGACGGGCCCTCCGTCGATCTCAAGGGTCAACGGCCGTCTGCCTTTGCGCGCACACTCAAGGGCGACGACATCGCACTTGGCTTCCCCGATGGATCGGTGCGTGTCGGCCAACTCCTTATCGCGTCATCGGTTTTGCCTGCGCAAACAGTGCCCGAAGGCCTGCGCAAGCTGCCCGGCGGCGACCTCACCGACGGCAAGGCGATTTTTACGCCGGTGCCCGGCAATCAGATGCGCCGTCTCGAACCCCAGTTGACGCTTGCCGATCCCGTTCAGGTTGCGCCCGCGGGGACGCCCATCCGTTTCATCGACTACCGCGTCGGCGGTACCAGCGAGCGTCCGGTGCAGATCTTCGTCACCGTCGACGAGAAGGGCACGGTTCGCCTCTCCATGAGCTTCTCGCAGGTCAACATGATGACTGGCGAGATGTCGACCACCGTGTCGAGCCTTGAAATTCCGACTTCGATTGCCGGTGACGATATTGCGGCGCTGCTCCTCAACACCGCCGGCGATCGCACGATCGTGGCTTCGCATGACGGCACGGTTCACCGCTTTGATACGCGCGATCCGGCGCATGCCCATCTCGCCGAGACGACGCGCATCCTTCCCAAGGGCGTCACGCTGACGGCGCTCGCCTATCTCAATGGTGAGAACTCGCTGATTGTTGGCGGCTCCGACGGCTCGCTCTCCATCTGGGCAGCGATCGACCGCAAGTCGACCGGTACGACCGATGGCATCGTGCTGACGAAGATCCACGACATCGCGAATACTGGCGCTCCAATCACGCGTATCGCGGTCAGCCAGCGGACGCGTCTCTTCGTTGCCGCCGATGAAAAAGGCGAGATTGGCCTTTATCACGGCACGACCGCGCGCCGCGTTCTGACGCTTCCGACCGATGCCGCTGTGAAGCAGCAGCAGGTCGAGACGCTCATCCTCGCGCCGCGCGACGATGGCGCGCTTGCGATTTCGCATGACGGCACGGTGCGGCTCTGGTCTTTCAGCGTGCCCCATCCCGAGACGACGATTCAGTCGCTCTTCGGAAAGGTCTGGTACGAAGGCTACCCTGAGCCGACCTACGCCTGGCAGTCGACGGCCGCGAGCGACAGCTTCGAGCCGAAGCTTTCGCTGGTGCCGCTGATTTTCGGCACCATCAAGGGCGCCTTTTTTTCGCTTCTATTCGCCGTACCGATCGCGCTTCTCGCCGCGATCTACACCGCCGAATTCATGCACTTCCGTATCCGTGCCGTGGTGAAGCCGGTGATGGAACTGATGGCGTCGCTTCCCTCGGTCGTGATCGGGTTCGTCGTCGCGCTCGTTCTCTCGCCCATCGTTGAGAACTGGATAGCCGCGGTTGTCATCGCCTTTGGTGTGATTCCGTTGACGCTTATCGGCGCATCCTTTCTGTGGCAATTGCTGCCGCAGCCCTGGGCGTTGCGCCTCGATGGCGTGCCGAAGCTCGTCGCTTTCTTCGTCGCTCTTCTCGCGGGGCTCTGGCTCACCATGTCTCTCGGGCCGGTGGTGGAGCATCTTTTCTTCGCGGGCGATTTCAAGGCCTGGACCTCGGGCGAAGGCTCGGCGGCGCCTTTCATCTTCCTGCTGCTCCTGCCGCTATCGTTCATGCTCGTCTTCGGCGTCGGCAAGCGCCTGCTCGGCAGCAACTATCGCGACGGATTGCGCCGCCGCGAGTACCACGTCGCCGGCGCTTATGAACTGGTGCGGTGGATCGCCTTCACCGTCGTTGCTCTTGTCGTCGCGGGCCTCGTCGCCATGCTGCTCGGCAAGACAGGCTTCGACGCGCGCGGCGGGATCGTCGATACCTACGTCCAGCGCAATACGTTGATCGCCGCCTTCGGCATTGCCTTCGCAGTCATCCCGATCATTTATTCGATCGCGGAAGACGCGCTGGGCGCCGTGCCTGAACATCTGCGTTCGGCGTCGCTGGGATGCGGCGCCACGAAATGGCAGACCGCCGCATGGGTCATCTTGCCGACGGCCGGTTCCGGCATCTTCTCGGCCATCATGATCGGTCTCGGCCGCGCCGTCGGTGAAACCATGATCATCGTCATGGCGACGGGCAACACGCCCGTCACGAACTGGAGCCTCTTCAGCGGATTGCGTGCGCTCTCGGCCAACATCAACGTCGAACTGCCCGAAGCCGTGAAGGACTCGAGCCTCTATCGAACGCTCTTCCTCTGCGGTCTTGTGCTCTTCGTCATGACCTTCATCCTCAACACGCTGGCAGAGATCGTACGTCAACGGTTCCGCAAGCGCGCCGCGCAGCTGTAATGGAGGCGCAAATGGTCGACATGGTAGGCGGCGAGATGAAAATGAACACCAAGGCAACGGGCATTGCGGCGATCAACCGCCACAAAGGAAGCGACCTGACGGCGCGCGGCGAACCTATGGTCTGGGCCATGGGAGGTTCGCTGGCCCTTGGCTTGCTGATGATCACGGCCTTTCTGGGCCTGATTTTCTGGAACGGCCTCACGGCTTTCTGGCCGAAGCCCATAGAAGTCGTGACGACGGTGGACGGCCGCGTCATTGCGGGCGAACCGGTGCGAACCGAAAGTTACAAGCCGAGCGCGGCCGATCTTTCGTCTCTGCCTGCCGAGGCGCGTGCAAAGATCGAGGCTGCGGGCGGCATGAGCGAGCGCACGCTCTACCGCATCGGAAATTTCGACTTCTACTCGAACGATTTCGAGTGGTTGCCGGTCTTCTCCGTGAAATCCGTCGCTGAACCCAAGAATCTGATGCTGGTCGAGCGTTCCGAATGGGGCGTCTTCATCGGCAAGATCCTGTCGATTGCCGTCGATGGCAAGACCACAGTCAATCCCCCCCGCGCCGAACTCGATGCGGCGGATGAACAAGCTCGCGATCTGCGCGCCCGGCGCCAGGCGATCGAGCGTGACAAGGTGGGCGTAATCAACCACGCGATCAATGCCGAGCGTCTCAAGGCGCGCAAGGCGGTGCTTGCCCATGGCGAAGGATCGCCCGAGGCGAAGGCCGCGGAAGATGCCGCAGCAACCGAGACGGCCCGGCTCACCAAGGATTTCGACCGCCTGTCGGCAGAAGCGCTTGCCATGCGCGGGAAGGAAGAGGCGGTCCGCGTCAAGGTTGCCGAAATCGGAGGCCAGGAAAGGGACTTCGCGCTTGCGAATTTCGTCCGTTACTACGCCGCGAACGATGTCTCCTTCTTTCAGAAGGTCGGTATCTATCTCTCTCGCTGGTGGGAGTTCCTGACCGACGAGCCGCGTGAAGCCAACACCGAGGGCGGCGTCTGGCCTGCCATCTTCGGAACGCTCGTCATGACCATCGTGATGAGCGTTCTCGTTGCGCCCTTCGGCGTCATCTCGGCGCTCTATCTCCGGGAATATGCGAAGCAGGGGACACTTGTTTCGCTGGTACGTATCTGCGTCAACAATCTCGCGGGCGTGCCCTCGATCGTCTATGGCGTCTTCGGCCTGGGCTTCTTCGCCTATGTGCTCGGCGGCTCGATCGACCGCGCCTTCTTCCCGGAATATCTGCCTAACCCGACGTTCGGCACGGGCGGCCTGCTTTGGGCGTCGCTCACGCTCGCACTTCTGACCGTTCCCGTCGTCATCGTCTCGACCGAAGAGGCGCTTGCAGCTGTGCCGCGCTCCATGCGCGAGGGCTCACTCGCTTGCGGCGCCTCGAAGTGGCAGACGATAAAATGGATCGTTCTGCCTCGTGCTATGCCAGGCATCATGACCGGTCTCATTCTCGCCATGGCGCGCGGCGCCGGCGAGGTGGCGCCGCTGATGATCGTCGGCGTGGTGAAGCTCGCGCCCGAACTGCCGCTCGACGGCGTCTTCCCCTTCATCCATCTCGAACGCAGCTTCATGCATCTGGGCTTCCACATCTATGACGTGGGCTTCCAGTCGCGCAATTCCGAAGCCGGCCGATCCATGGTCTTCGTGACCGCGCTGGTGCTCATGGTTCTGGTGCTCGCGCTCAATACCTTCTCGATCAACGTCCGCAACCGGCTGAAGCGCAAGTTCGCCGGCGACAAGTTCTGAACAGAGGACAGCTCATGGCAACCGCAACGGCACTCAAGGATCCGTCCGCCGCTTCTGCCGATGGATACGATCCGACCGTCTACCACCCGGTCGAAAGTCCCGGCGGCGTCGAGATATCGATCCGTAATTTCAATCTCTGGTACGGCCAGTCGCAGGCCCTTCACGACATCTCAATGGAGATCCAGAAGGGCATGGTGACGGCGCTGATCGGGCCGTCTGGCTGCGGCAAGTCCACGCTGCTGCGTTCGCTGAACCGGATGAACGATCTCATCGATCATCTGCGTGTCCAGGGTGATGTGCGCCTGACCGACGAGCCGCTTTTCGGTCCGCAAGTCGATGTCATCGCGCTCCGCAAGCGCATGGGAATGGTGTTCCAGAA
>DAIEIL010000198.1 GCA_027352645.1 Rhodobiaceae bacterium
TCGAAATGACGCGCAAGCGCGTGCGCGAACCGCTGAACAAGCTGCTGACCGAGCCTGCCTATGCAAATGGCCGTCCGCGCCGCAAGACCTGCGCGACGGTTGCCAATGAATTGCTGCGGAAGATCGCCGCGGAGGCTCACGCCACGCCCGGCCGTGCCATCATCGCCCGCGCTTCGCCCGACGTCATCGACTGGCTGGAGCGCGGAAATTCCTATCTGATCGACAGGCTGCGCCAGAAAGTCGCCGTCAGCCTGCAATTCGTAGCGGAACCGACCTTCACCCGCGAGCGTATCGACGTCGGCGCGGTGCAGTAGGAATTCGTCATGACCGACAATGTCGTGCCCTTGCGGCCGAGCCGTCCCTGTCCGATCTGCGGCAAGAAATCGGCGCCGAGCTTTCATCCCTTCTGCTCAAAGCACTGCGCCGATGTCGATCTCAACCGCTGGCTCAAGGGCTCCTACGCGATTCCCGCCGTCGAGCCACCGGACGAGTGGGACGAGGCGACAGGCGATGAGCCGGAAGAGAAATAAAAAAAGGCCGTGTCGCGAGACACGGCCTTATGAGTTTCCGCTGTACGGGAGGAGCCATAAGCGGGGGACAGAGACAGCACGCCGCCTCCGGGGGGGGCGGCACGGCCGGGCAATAGGGAGGAACAACATTGCCCGGCCAAACGCCAAGGATTTAACCCTATCTACTTTGTATAATATGTAAACAACAAATATGAAGCGGCAATAAAATAGTTTTGCGTATATTTTTGTGAATTAGACCGCGGTGAAAGTGTTGTCGACGAAGATATGGCTGCCGTTGACGAAGCTCGATTCGTCGCTGGCAAGGAAAAGCGCCGTCTGGGCCACTTCCTCGGGCTCGCAGAAGCGGCCTTGCATGGCCTTCATCGCGGCCTCCGAAGCGTCGACGCCCTGCGCGGAAAGCTCAGTCACCTCGCGGATGCCATGCGCCGTGCGGATGAAGCCGGGGCAAACGGCGTTCACGCGAATGCCCTTGTCGCGATATTCGACGGCGAGCGCGCGGGAGAATTGATGCACGGCGCCCTTGGTCGTGCAGTAGAGCACCTCGAGCGGCGTTGCCGTGATGGCGGAAATCGACGAGGTGTTGACGATGGAGCCCTTGCCCGCCTTGAGCATGGTGGGCAGCACCGCCTTGCACATCAGGAACATGCTCTTCACGTTGACGGCGTGGAGCCAGTCCCATTCCTCTTCCGTGGTTTCGAGGAAGGGCTTCACGACGATGGTGCCCGCATGGTTGAAGAGGACGTCGATGGTGCCAAAGGCATTGAGCGTCTCCGCGACGGCGGCATTGACCTCGTCGGCGCTTGAGACGTCCGCCTTGACGCCGATGGCCGCGCCGCCCGAAGCGACGATCTTCTCGGCGAGTTTCCGCGCCGCTTCGCCCTGCCGGTCGATGATGGCGACCTTCGCGCCTTCCCTGGCGAAGAGAAGCGAAGCCGCTTCGCCGCAGCCGCCTGCGCCACCGGAAACGAGCGCAACCTTGCCCGCGAGCCGTCCCGTCCTTGCATCCGCCATGAGAGTCTCCATCTGTTTCGCTCCTGTAATTGAGAGGGGCGGCGCAGCCGGTGTCAATCAGCCAGCGGCCCTTGGCGGCTGTCACGGGCGCAAGGCTACAAATATGATCGGGATATGCTATATCGCCTCAAATACCTGCTCATCCGGAGAGTGAGATGACGAGCGCGCCCAGTTCCGAAGCTTTCGCTACCGCTGCCGCAGGCGTCATCGCCATGGCGCGGTATGCCGGCGAGCGCCACTGGGTGCCCGCGACCAGCGGCAATTTCTCGGTGCGTATCGACGACCGCTTTGCCGCTGTGACGGCGACGGGCGCCGACAAGGCCAATCTGACGGAAGCCGATGTGATCGCCGCGGAGATTACGGGTGCGAAGCATCCGCGCGCCTCGGCCGAAGCGCCGCTGCATCTCGTGCGCTACGCCGCCGATCCTTCCATCGGCGCCATCGCCCATATCCATACGCTGCCCGCGACATTGCTTTCGCGCCGCCATGCGGCCACGGGCGTGCTTCGCCTCGAAGGTTGGGAATTGCTCAAGGCATTCTCCGGCATCACGACGCATGAGACGGCGCTCGATATTCCGATTGTGCCAAACGATCAGGATACGGATCGGCTTGCTGCGCATGTCGAGGCGCGGCTGAAGGTCTCTGGTCCCGTGCCGGGCTATCTGATCGCGGGGCATGGGCTCTATGCATGGGGCGCGAGCGCGAAGGATGCGATCCGCCACATGGAAGCCTTCGATTTTCTTTTGACCGCCGAACTCTATGAGGAGAACGCGCGATGACGCAGCTCACCGTCTACGCCGACACCGATCCGTCGAAGGTCCTGATTGAAACGCGCGAAGCCGCCGAGATTGCCGATGTTCTTTCCGACCTCGGCGTCATCTTCGAGCGCTGGAACGCGACCGTTGCGCTGCCCGATGCGGCAGGCCAGGACGAAGTGCTGAAGGCCTATGAAGCCGATGTGAAGCGCATCATGGAAGAAGGCGG
>DAIEIL010000049.1 GCA_027352645.1 Rhodobiaceae bacterium
ATGGGCTCCGGCGCGAAGACGCCCGCAGATACGGCCCCTGTCATCATCAGAACCTCAATGATCGCAAGAGCCGCCATGCGGCGCCCTATTGTGCGCTTCTTGAGTTCGCCGACCGGCTTCCCGGCCAGCGCGGCGCCCGGAGACCAGGCGACCGAAGCATTCACGCGCCCCGCCGGCTCGCCGAACAAAGCGGCACGCACCCGCCGGAAAGGCAGGAGCAATTGGCTCAACAGAAAAACCGCGAAGGCACAACAGGCCACGTTGTTTTCTCCTCCCGAGAAAAGGCCATTTGATCCTGCGCCCTGCTTCGCACCAGGTCTAATCGGAAGATTTTCCGAATTTATCAAAAATGCCTATAATTCCCGAGGGGGAGGGAATCCGCATGGACCTGGAGACAAAGCCGCTCCGCTGCTTCGTCGCGGTGGCCGAGACACGGTCTTTCACGAAGGCCGCTGAGCAGTTGCATGTGGCGCAGCCGACGCTCTCGACGCAAATTCGCGAACTCGAGAAACATGTCGGCTTTGCATTATTCGACCGCACCACGAGAAAGACTGAACTCACGCGGGAGGGCGTCGCCTTTCTCGAACATGCTCGCCGCATGATTGCCGAGAGCGAGAAGCTCAACGAGGCGATCAATGCGCTTCGTACCGAGGGTGCGCGTCGCTTGACCGTCGGCGCCGCCTTTTACACCATCGACATTCCTGAGCGTGTCGGCCTTATCGAGCGTTTCATTGCAGCGCACCGCGAAATAATCCTCGATATCGACAATCGTTGGCAGTCGGAACTCGTCGCAGATGTCCTGAAGGGTCGACTGGACCTTGCGTTGATAATCGGAATGGGTATTCCACGTCGCGACTACGAGGCGGTAGCCATTGCGCCCAACAATGCCGAAATTCTTTATCCGGATGATATGCGCCGCCTGGTCCTCAGGCGCGAAAGGGTTGAGCTTCTCATTCCGGCGGAGTCTCCATTGGCTGAGCACGATCGGATTCCGCTTTCGGCACTCCGGGGCTCGCGCATCTCGATTTTCTCCCCCGGACATGGCGCGCAGATTTACGGCCCCATCTCCGAAACGCTTCGCGGCGCCGGCGCCGAACTCGTCATCCCTCCGGAAGCCAACGGCATCGGCGTCGAACGTTATGGCCGACAATTTCGTATTCCCGCAGTTACGCTCGGCTGGTTTTCCGACCACAAGAGCCAAGGCAACGAAATGGTCCGCCGCCCGCTCGAAGGTGTGGACCTCTGGACCGATCTTGCCCTGATCGCCTCGCCGCGCCACATGCGCCCGGCCGCGAGAACCTTCTGGACCTTTACCGCCGACGAAGCTCACGGCGCCACGACCGACGTCGCGTAGGCCGAGGATCGTGAGTGCGTTCGGCTCGGCGCCCCTGTATGCTCCCGCCGCCGACGTCACCGGCAAAGTGCCGCTCGTCGGCAGCAAGCCAAAATCAATCCTGACAAAGCCCCGGCCGGCATAACGCCGGGCTTGAAGCTCGGAAAGCAGGACGCGTTCTCTTATGGAAATTTTTATAACGGCTGCGACTGGCGGTGCGTTCATCGGACTGGCCGCGGCAGGAATGCTGCTGGTCAACGGCTCCATCGCTGGCGTCAGCGGAATCTTCGGCAACGCTCTGGCGGGTAGGCCCGGACTCTGGCGATGGTCATTCCTCGCCGGTCTGATCGCCGCACCTCTGGTTGCGCCGCTTGCCAAAATCGACGTGCCGACGCCGCATCATCAGGCGGGCCTTGTCACTCTCGCTGTTGCCGGCCTTCTGGTTGGCATCGGAACCCGCCTCTCGGGCGGCTGCACGAGCGGCCATGGCGTTTGCGGCCTGTCGAACCTCTCGCCGCGTTCGCTCGTCGCCACCGGAACTTTCATGTTTGTTGCCGCGCTGACCGTCTATGCGGTCCGCCATCTCGGCCTGCCAGTGAGGTTCTGACATGAACGCTTCAAGCTTTGGCCGCTCGCTGGCGGTAACGATGACGTCCGCCCTGTTTGGTCTCATCTTCGGCCTCGGGTTGATCGTGTCGCACATGGTCGATCCACAGCGCGTCACCGATTTTCTCGACATCGCGGGAACATGGAATCCGGCCCTCGCTTTCGTCATGGGGGGCGCCATCGTCGTCGCGGCACCCGCCTTTGCCTACACAAGGCGCCATCGCGGCTCCGTCCTGAGCGGCACGGTCGAGCTGCCAGATCGCTTCCGCATCAGCGCACGACTCGTTGTCGGCGCGGCCCTGTTCGGCATCGGCTGGGGCATCAGCGGCATCTGCCCCGGACCTGGCCTAACGCTGCTGACGAGCTTCGAACCACGAGCACTGGTCTTCATCGCCGCGCTGGCTGCTGGCATCCGCATCACCGACTTGGCGACGGCGGCCAAGCCCGCAGATCAGGAAGACCTGGCAACCGTCCCGTACCCGGCGGACTGAATTACTTCAGTCCCCGGATCACCTGCACATCGAGATCCTTCAGCTTCTTGCGCAGCGTGTTGCGGTTGATTCCGAGGAGATGCGCGGCCTTGATCTGATTGCCGCGCGTCGCGGCCAGCGTCATGCCGAAAAGCGGCTTCTCAACTTCCCGAAGGATGCGGTCGTAAAGCCCGGGAGGCGGCAGCGCTTCGCCGTGCTGGGCGAAGAGCCGGTTGAGCGCACGCTCCACCGAGGAGGAAAGCGGCTCGTCGCTCGGCGCCTGCTCGGTAGGGCGGCTGAAGTCGGGCTCCGCCAGTTCAGTTTCCAGTACCGAGGCGCCGATGATCTCCTCCGTATAGAGTGCGGCAAGGCGGCGGACGAGGTTTTCAAGCTCGCGCACATTGCCCGGCCAGCGATAGCGCTTGAGCAGTTCCATGCCCTCGCTGTCGATGGTCTTGGGGGGCAGGCCCTCGGCCTCCGCCTGATCGAGGAAATGGCGAACCAGGTCCGGAATATCTTCCGCGCGTTCGCGCAATGGGGGTAGCCGGATGGGCACGACGTTCAGGCGGAAGAACAGGTCTTCGCGGAAGAGGCCCAGATTGATGAGCTGCCTGAGGTCGCGGTTCGTCGCCGCAACGATGCGCACATCGGTCTTGATCGGCGTCCTGCCGCCGACGGTCGTGTATTCGCCCTGCTGAAGCACGCGCAGAAGGCGCGTCTGCGCTTCCATCGGCATGTCGCCGATTTCGTCGAGAAACAGCGTGCCGCCCTCCGCCTGTTCGAACCGGCCCGTAGCCCGCTGACTCGCGCCGGTGAAGGCGCCCTTCTCATGGCCGAAGAGTTCGCTCTCGATCAGTTCGCGCGGGATCGCGGCCATGTTGATGGCGACGAAAGGGCCATTGCGGCGCTTGCCATATTCGTGCAATGCGCGGGCGACGAGTTCCTTGCCGGTGCCGCTCTCGCCCGAAATCATGACGGTGAGATCCGTCTGCATCAGGCGCGCGAGCACGCGATAGATGTCCTGCATCGCCGGCGAGCGGCCGATGAGCGGCATCTTCTCGTCTTCCTGCACCGTGGACCGCGGTACTGCGCTTTCACGCGGCGCGGTCAGGGCGCGGTCGACGACGCGGATGAGCTCATTGAGGTCGAAGGGCTTGGGCAGATATTCGTAGGCACCGCGTTCCGCCGCCGTGATCGCCGTCTTGAGCGTGTTCTGCGCGCTCATCACGATGATCGGGATTTCCGGCCGCGCGCGCTTGATGCGCGGAATGAGGTCGAAGGCGTTCTCGTCGGGCATCACGACGTCGGTGATGATGAGGTCGCCGTCGCCCTGCGCCACCCAGCGCCACAGCGTCGCCGCATTGCTCGTCGCCCGCACATCGTAGCCAACACGACCCAAGGCCTGGTTAAGCACAGTGCGGATCGCTGCATCGTCATCCGCGAGAAGAATGGTGCCGCTCGGCATGAAAGGCTACTCCTACTTCGAATTGGCGGGCGTCAGGGCCTCGCCGGTGTGCATGGGCAACAGGACGCGGAAGACGGTGCGGCGCGGCTGGCTCTCGCATTCGACGATGCCGCCATGGTCGCCGATGATCTTCGCGACAAGCGCGAGACCGAGGCCCGTTCCCGATGATTTGGTCGTGACGAAAGGATCGAAGAGATGCGGCATCAGATCGTCCGGCACGCCCGGACCGTCATCGATGACGCAGATCTCAAGCGGCAGGCTCACCCGATCGCGCCGCCCCGGCATGGCGAGGCGCACGCCCGGCCGGTAGGCCGTCGTCAGCACGATCTCGCCATCCGGCTTGCCGATGGCTTCCGCCGCATTCTTCACGAGGTTGAGAAAAACCTGGATCAGTTGATCCTTGTCGCCGAGCACCGGCGGCAATGAAGGGTCGTACTCCTCGGCGATCTTGATGCCCTTGGCGAAGCCGGTCTGGGCAAGCTGTTTCACATGTCCGAGCACGACATGGATGTTGACCGGCTCACGCGGCACGGGCCGTTCGTCGGAGAAGACTTCCATCCGGTCGACGAGCTTGCAGATGCGATCCGTCTCATCGCAGATGAGCCGCGTCAGCGTCCGGTCCTCGGGCGGCGCGTTGAGTTCGAGAAGCTGCGCCGCGCCGCGAATGCCGGACAGCGGATTCTTGATCTCATGCGCGAGGATCGCAGCCATGCCGGTCACGGAGCGCGCGGCGCCGCGATGCGTGAGCTGACGGTCCATCTTGTGCGCCATGGTGCGCACCTGAAGGATCAGAAGCACATGGCCGGGATATTCGCTGACAGGAGTCACCTGAATATCGACTGCCCGGTCACCCGCGCGCGGGGTTCCGATTTCGACGCCATATTCATTCACCGAGACGCCATGTTCATGCACCTGCTGAATGAGCGCGAGAACGGGGCTGCCGAAGGCCACGAAATCGTTCAGCGAGTGGCGCATCAGCACGGCGGCGCTCGCCGCGAAGAACTGCTCGGCGCTGTCGTTCACATATTCGATGCGCATGTCCTGATCGAGCATCAGCACCGGATGCGGCATGGCATTGAGGATCGCTGCCGAGTCGGGCTTCAGTCCCGTCGCCGTCTGTATCGCGCTCTGCGCCATTATGCGGCCTCTCTTTCACTGTCGAATTGATCCGCGGCGCGCGCGTAGAACTCGGCCACGCGGGCAAGCACCGCTTGCGTGTCATGCAGGCGCACGACATCTCTCTTCGTCGCCATCGCTTCTTCGGGAAGGGTC
>DAIEIL010000054.1 GCA_027352645.1 Rhodobiaceae bacterium
GCATTGTTGCAGAGGAGCGAGCCCTTCACTTCGACCGATATGCGTTTGCCCGCCTTGTCCTGAAACTCCAGCGCCTCCGGGCGAGCCACCTGCGTGTAGAGGATAAAAGAGTGATCGGCGAGATCGCGCGGATGCTTCGGAACGCCGTGCGTCTTGAAATATTCCGGTGTGCCGACGATAAATCGGCGAACGGGCGCGAGTTGCCGCGCGATGAGGCTTGAATCAAGCAGCGCCGAAATGCGCAATGAAACGTCGAAGCCCTCCTCCATCAGATCGATACGGCGGTCGTTCAATTCCAGATCGACGACGAGCTCGGGGTAGCGGGCGAGGAATTTCGGCAGCACCGGCCCAAGCTCACGGATGCCGAAGGTCATCGGCGCGTTGATCCGGAGACGCCCGCGCACCGCGCCCTCGATGCAGACCGCATCTCTTTCCGCCTCCTCCGCCTCCGCAACGATGCGGCTCGCGCGCTCGAAAACGACCGCGCCCGCCTCGGTGACGCTGATCTTGCGTGTGGTTCGGTTCAGAAGCCGGACGCCAAGCTCATCCTCCAGCATCGAGATCTGACGGCTCACCATGGATTTGGAAAGTTTCAGCGCTTCGGCGGCGGCGGTGAAGCTGCCGAGTTCAACCACCTTGGCATAGGCGGCGAAAGCATTGAGATCGAGGGACATTTGTTGCTTCCATAGAACAATATGTTCCTGAAAGACTGGATTGTTTCAATCTCCAGGGCAACCAAATATAGCGCCGAAGACATTGCACATGCCCCCTCAGGGGGCATCAAGGGGTAAAAAATGGCCGACAAGACGCGCGTTCTGGTTCTCTATCACAGCTCCTACGGACATATCGAGAAGATGGCGGAAGCCGTCGCCGCGGGCGCACGTTCGGAAGCGGACGTCGAAGTCGAGCTGAAGCGCGTTCCGGAAACCATGACGGAAGATCTGATGAAGCAAGCGGGCATGAAGACGGAGCAGGCCGCACCGGTCGCCACGCCCGCCGAACTCGCCGACTACGACGCCATCATCATCGGTACGCCGACCCGCTTCGGCAACATGACGGGCCAGATGCGCAGCTTCCTCGACCAGACAGGCGGGCTCTGGGCGCAAGGCAAGCTCATCGGCAAGGTCGGCAGCGTGTTCACCTCGACCGGCATCGGCGTCGGCAACGAGTCGACCATCCTGACGACGCATGTGACGCTGCTCCACCACGGCATGGTGATCGTCGGCGTTCCCTTCGGCGCGCCTGGCCTTGGCAACACCTCGGAAGTCCATGGCGGCTCCTTCTATGGCGCCGGCTCCATCGCGGGTGCCGACGGTTCGCGCATCCCGAGCGCGGTGGAACTCGACATGGCGAAGCATCAGGGCGCGCATGTCGCGCGTATCGCGAAGAAATTGAAGAACTGAGCAACCACAGCGGGGCATGTACGCGTTCGCTCCGCGCACCCGGCCGGCGCCCCTCCCCCCGCGGCGCTGGCCGGGCGTTATTTTCTAGTGAGAGGAGACAAATCGTGATCGACATCAGACCGTTCGAAAGTCTCGGCGGAGCCAACCATGGTTGGCTCGACGCGAAGCATCACTTCTCCTTCAGCAACTACTACGATCCGTCCCGCATGGGCTGGGGTGTGCTGCGCGTCTGGAACGACGACCGCATCAAGCCGCGCACCGGGTTCCCGCCTCATCCCCATCGCGACATGGAGATCATCACCTTCGTGCGCGAAGGCGCGATCACCCATCGCGACCATTTGAACAATCAGGGCCGCACGGCGGCGGGCGACGTGCAGGTCATGTCCGCCGGACGCGGCATCCAGCATGAGGAGTGGAACCTCGAAGGCGAGGACACCACGCTCTTCCAGATATGGATCGAAACCCGCAAGCAAGGCATTCGTCCGCGCTGGGAGCAGGCGGAGTTCCCCAAGGACGATCGCAAGGGCCAGCTCGTGCAGCTCGCGAGCGGCAAGCCCGATGCGCCTGCCGAAGCGCTCTATATCGAGCAGGATGCCGCCATCCTCGGCGCCAACCTCGAAAAGGGCCAGGAAGTGACATACGCCCTTCCGGGCGGACGTCTCGGCTATCTCGTTCCCTCGAAGGGCAGCATCACCGTCAACGGCGTGCTGGTGCCGGAGCGCGCGGGTGCGGCGATCCGCGATGTGGAAAATCTCGTCATCCATGCCGAGGAGGATGCCGAGATCATCCTCGCAGACCTGCCGCCCGAAGCATAAGGAGACGGCACATGGGATTGCTCGTGGACGGACAATGGCAGGACCAGTGGTACGACACGGGCAAGACCGGCGGCCGCTTCGTGCGGAGCGACGCGGGCTTTCGCAACTGGGTGACGGCGGATGGCTCCGTCGGCCCCAGCGGCGAAGGCGGCTTCAAGGCGGAAGGCGGGCGCTACCACCTCTATGTTTCGCTCGCCTGCCCCTGGGCGCACCGGGCGCTGATCTTCCGCAAGCTGAAGCGGCTCGAGGACCTGATCCCGATTACGATCGTCGATCCGTTGATGCTGGCCGAGGGCTGGACGATAAAGGGCGGCTACCCCGGCACGATCACCGACAACGTGAACGGCAAGACGCGACTCTATGAAATCTATCAGCTCGCCAAGCCCGACTATACGGGCCGCGTCACCGTGCCCCTGCTCTGGGACAAGGAACGGGGCACCATCGTTTCAAACGAGTCGTCGGAAATCATCCGGATGTTCAATTCGGCATTTGACGCACTCCCCGGCGTCGATGCCTCGCTCGATTTCTACCCGCAAGGCTCACGCAACGAGATCGACGCGATCAACGCCGCCGTCTACGATCTCGTGAACAATGGCGTCTACAAGGCCGGCTTCGCAACGAAGCAGGACGCCTATGAGGAAGCCGTGAAAGCGCTTTTTGCTGAACTCGACCGGATCGAGGAACGTCTTTCACGCCAACGCTACCTCGCAGGCGCGCAGATCACCGAAGCCGATTGGCGGCTCTTCGCGACGCTGATCCGCTTCGACGCGGTCTATCACGGCCACTTCAAATGCAACCTGCGCCGCATCGCGGATTATCCGAACCTCGCGAATTATACGCGCGAGCTCTATCAGGTGCCCGGCGTCGCGGAGACCGTGAACCTCGACCATATAAAGCTGCATTATTACGGCAGCCACAAGACGATCAATCCCACCGGCATCGTGCCGCTCGGTCCCTTGCTCGACTTCGACGCGCCGCATAATCGCGGCTGACAGCCGTCTATTCTCCGACGTGAGAGAAAACGCGCTTCACGTCGATCATGGTGCGATATTCATTGTAGCGCATGTTGGTCGGCATTCGGGCGTTGAACGCCTTGAGCTGCTCGTCGCCGCTCAGCGAAACCGCCTGCTCCACCGATGCGATCATGCAGGCGCGTCCCAGGCGAGGCCCACGCGGCATCGACATGCATTCCCGCGCGGCGGCATGTACCAGAGTGATCTGCGCTTCGTTGAGCTCTTTAAGCGTCGCGTCGTCCCTCGGAAAATCGCTCACCGAACCGGCGCGCGCCTGAACGCCCATCGCGAAAACGGCAAGACCGAACGCTACGCAGAAAGCCGGAATATTTTTCCTCATCCTCTCCCTCCTTGCCAGTTACCGGGTGCGCGGCCACAAAACATTGGCCACCGCGCTTCCTCTCCGTAAGATGAAACAAAGGCAAATCCTCGGGGGAATGATGACCGGCTTTTCGGATTACGACAAATACGATGGATTGGGGCTCTCGGAACTGGTTCGGAACGGTGCGGTCAAACCGGAGGAACTCCTCGACGAGGCCATCGCCCGGGTCGAAAAGTCCAATCCGAAGATCAACGCCGTCACCTTCAAGCATTATGACGAGGCGAAGCGCCAGATCGCGCGCGGTCTGCCGGAGGGCAAGTTCAGGGGTGTGCCCTTCCTGCTGAAGGATCTTCACCTCCTCTATGAGGGCACGGTCACCAGCTTCGGCTCCGCTGCCTACAAGGACAACAAGGCCGATCACAACAGCACGCTCACCGAGCGCTACCTCGCGGCAGGGCTCGTCATTTTCGGCAAGACCAATTCGCCCGAATTCGGCCTCTCGGTGACGACCGAGCCGCGTCACTACGGCCCGACGCGCAATCCCTGGAACACGGAGCATTCGGCCGGTGGTTCATCGGGTGGCGCGGCCGCAGCCGTCGCCGCGGGCTTCCTGCCGGTCGCCAATGCGAGCGATGGCGGTGGCTCGATCCGCATTCCGGCGTCTGCCTGCGGACTTTTCGGACTGAAGCCGACGCGGGCACGCACGCCCATGGGCCCGGATCGCGGCGAAGGCTGGGCCGGCATGTCGTCCGCCCATGTCGTTTCGCGCAGCGTGCGGGACAGCGCCGCCATGCTCGACGTCACCCACGGCCCCGCGGCAGGCGACCCCTATGCCGCGCCCGCCTTCACCGGCTCCTATCTCGATGAGGTATCGAAAGCACCGGGCAAGCTCCGCATCTCCTTCACGACGAAACGTCCGAACGGAACGCAGAGCCATGGCGATGTCGTGAAGGCGATCGAGGCGACGGCGAAGCTCCTCGCCGATCTCGGCCATCATGTCGAGGAAGACGCGCCTGCGATCGACGTGGAGGAAATGGCGAAGCATCAGGGAACGCTGATCGGAGCCAATACGCTCTTCGCGCTCAACATGCGCGCCGCAGAACTCGGACGCGAGATCGCGCATGACGAGATCGAATTCTTCACACGCCTCGTCTCCGACCTCGCCAGGACGCGGGGCGCCGCCGACTATGTGGCCGCGACGCTCTATATTCACCAGATGGGCCGCAAGCTCGCCGCCTATCATCAGCGTTACGACGTGCATCTGTCGCCGACGCTCTCCCTGCCGCCGATCAAGCTCGGCGCGCTCAACACCATGTCGCCGGATATCGGCGCCTATCTCGCGTTGAGTGCGGAATATGTGCCCAGTATCGGCCTCTACAACATGACCGGGCAGCCATCCATGTCCGTGCCGCTCCACTGGAATGCGGAAGGACTTCCCGTCGGTTCCATGTTTACGGGCCGCTTCGGCGAGGAGGCGACGCTCTTCCGCCTCGCAGGCCAGCTCGAAACGGCGAGCCCCTGGGCACAGAAGCGGCCGACGCTCTGAAGGGTAGCGCCTCACCAGAGGTCGGGCGCGTTCTCCCCCGTCAGCACCTCGCGGATGCGGGCCCTTGTGCCGGGCGTCGTTCCTTCGGGCAACGCGTCCGGCGGAAAGAAATCATATTCGGCGATTTCAAAACTGGTCCGCACCACCCGGTCGTAGCTCCCATGCTCGACAAGGAAGAGCGCGACGTGATCGGATTTGAATTCACGGAAATTCGCATAGAGGCCGACGAATCTGGGCCGCCCCTTGAGCAGAATGCCCGCCTCCTCGTCCAGCTCGCGCGTCAGCGCCGTCATCACGGTTTCCGAGCGCTCAACGCCACCGCCGGGCATGTACCAGCCATCGACATAGGAGTGGCGGACGAGGAGCACATGGCCGCGCTCGTCCCGCACCAGCCCTCGAACGCCCACGGTCAATGGCCGGCTGAGCCGGTAATAAATCCGGGTCAGGGGCCGAATGATCCTCCAAAGGGGTGCAGGTAGATTCGCCATGCCTCAAGCCTAGCAGATCGACGGGCGGGCCGGTCGCCGTTTAGGTTGCGTCAATATATAGAGCTTAGGCTTTCCCCGCGCGGGCGATGGGCCACGTCCGCCGAGGGCCAGACGATGGGCATTGTGTCGCTGCTGTTGGGCAGCAGTAAGAAAAAGAAGAAGCGCAAGAACCCCGACAGGCCGCGCACGCCACGGAGCGCGGTCGCGCGCGCCCTGCGCCATACCGCCGCCGGCGCCGGATCGCGCTCGGCCGCCGAACTCGGCCAGCGCATTGCCACCGGACTTTCCACCATAGAAACCGCAGTCCTCGCCATCGACACCGTGGGCGATCGCCTGCGCGAAGCGCTCGACCTCGTTCGCGCGGCGCAGGCGACCGACGATCCCGGCCACCGCGCGCTTTTCGCGGGCCGGTATGACGATGTACGCGCCGAAATCGACGCCGCCGTGGGCTCCGCTTCGCATAACCGCATCAACCTCATCAATGGCAGGCTGATCGGCGGGAAACACCCTGCGCTCGACATCGAACTCAACGAGGACGGGCGCGCGGGCGTTGCCGTTCACGTAGTCAATCTCACAACCGGCGCCGGCGGGCTCGAACTTTCGCCGCCACGTTCGGGCTTTGCAGAAGATGAAGAACTCTCCATGATCGCCGGCGAAATCGCGGCGGCGCAGACGCTCGTCTCCCGCGTCAGCGAGCACTTTCTCGACCATGCCGCGCTGATTGCGGACCGCCTTGCGCGGCTCCAGTCGGCCGCCGGCCCCCGAGCCATCGAGCCGGTTCTGCCGACCGGCGCCGACGCAGCCTTGCCGGAAGAAGGCCAACTCGGCCCCATCGAGCTCGGCATCACCGAGATCGAGCATCGCCTGCGTCTTCTCGCCGAACGCGACGAGGCAATTCCCGCCGATTGATCTTGCCCTCGCCCCTTTCGCCTTCCATGCTGTTGCGAGAAGGGGAGACGCCAATGACATCGAACGACAATTCGGCACAGGACAATTCCGAACAGATCGAAGCGTGGAATGGCATAATGGGTGCCAAATGGGTCGCCGCGCAGGATCGGCTCGACCGCATGCTCGCTCCGTTCAGCGCGGCCCTGCTGAAGACGGCGAATGTCGCGCCGGGCGAGCGTGTGCTCGACATCGGTTGCGGATGCGGCGCCACGACGCTTGAATTCGCCCGCGCCGCAGGCTCCAGGGGCCGCGCCCTCGGCGTCGATATTTCGGTGCCCATGGTCGAACGCGCGCGGGATCGGGCGAGGGCCGAAGGAAGCCATGCGACGTTTGAAATCGCCGACGCCTCGTCGCATGCCTTTACGCCCGCCAGCTTCGACGTCATGGCATCGCGCTTCGGCGTGATGTTCTTCGCCGATCCGGCATCGGCCTTCGCCAATATCCGCTCGTCGCTGACGGAAGAAGGACGTCTTGCCTTCATCTGCTGGCGCCCGGTGACCGAGAATGGTTGGGTCACGGTGCCGCTTCGCGCCGCGCTCGCACATGTCGCGCCGCCCCAGCCCGGCATACCCGGCGCGCCCGGCCCCTTCGCCTTTGCCGACAGCGCCCATGTCACCTCGATCCTGACACGTGCCGGGTTCCGCAATGTCGCCATGACGCCTTTCGACGCCATGATGACGCTCGGCTCCGGGCCCAATGCGCTCGAGGAAGCGGTGGCCCAGTCGATCGAGGTCGGGCCTGTCGGGCGGATGCTCAACGACCAACCGCGTGAAATCATCGCCCGGGTCCGGGAGAGCATGAGGAGCGAACTCGCGAAGCACGCGACAGCGGACGGGCTGGCGCTGAGTGGCGCGGTCTGGATCGTCACAGCCCGGGCCTGATTGCAAAGGGCCTGGGTCTGCCAACCGGCGAATCCCCCTCAAATTGCTACCTTTTCTTTAGAACCTCTCCGCTAGGGTGCATATGGACGCGTGGGGCGTTCACTGAGTTTTGTGGGGGGCAAGCATGGCTCGATCGCTATTCGAGATGCTGACGATACTGGTTGTCGACGACAGCCTGCATATGCGCAGGCTGATCGCGCGGCTGCTCGATGTGCTCGGCGTCGGTCAGGTCATCGTCGCCAGCGATGGCGAGGAAGCCTGGGCGAAGTTTCTCGAACACCGCCCCGACGTCGTCATCACCGACGCCGCCATGAAACCGACAGACGGGTTTGTGCTCGCCCAGCGGCTGCGCGCCATCGGCGAGGACGAACTGCGCGCCGTGCCCATCATCATGGTTTCCGCGCATAGCGAGCTTTCCGCCGTCGAACGCGCCCGCGATTCCGGCGTTACCGATTTCATCTGCAAGCCGGTTTCGCCGCGCCTCCTTTACGAACGCCTCGTCGGCGCCCTGAACCGCCCCCGCAAGCTCATCGAAACGCCCGGCTTCGTCGGGCCGGATCGCCGCGCCGATGCTCTTGCCATTGATGGTCCCGAACGCCGTCAAGTGACCTTTATCTGAGGGGCATCGCATGAACGACGCTCAGACACCCGACGTTCCGGCGCGCTTCCTCCGCCTCCCTTCGGTCGCGGAGCGGAAGCTTGGCCCCGACTTCACCGCGCCCGTCCGCCTCGATCCGCGTGTCCTCGACCAGATGCAGGACACGATCCGCGAACTCACGGTCAAATATTCCGAGAACCTGAAGGTTCAGGTGGGATCGCTCTTTTCCTTCATTGAGCCCACGGCCGCAGGCGACGCCGAAGCACGCAATCAGCTCTATTCGACGGCGCACGAAATTCGCGGCCTCGCAGGCACGTTCGGTTATCCGACCGTTGGCCGCTTCGCGCATTCGCTTTGCGCCTATCTCGAAAACTACAAATCCGTCGTTTCCACCGTCATGCGCTTCCACGTCGAAGCCATGTATGACGCTTTGCAGGGCCGCGGCGCCGACGACATTCTCGCAAGCGACACGCTGGCGTCGCTCGACCGGCTCATCGCCCTTTCGCATGACGGCGAAAGATCGGCAGGATGACGGACAGGGAGCTATTTGCAAGGCTCAAGATTCTCATCGTCGATGACAGCGCCGAGATGAGGAATGTCCTTGCCGCGCTTCTCGAAAGCATGGGCGTGGGCGCGATCCTCAGCGCCGCGAGCGGCGAGAAGGGACTGGAGCTATTCTGCTCGGAAGCACCCGATCTCATCATCACCGACGGCAGCATGCGTCCGATGGACGGCTATGAGTTGACGCGGCGCGTGCGCAATGGCGAATGTCCGAACGGCAACGGCGATTGCCACGACCGCGACGTGCCTGTGCTGATGATCTCCGGCCATGTCGGCCCGGAGATGGTGCGGCTCGCCCGCGACAATGGCGTCACCGACTACATCGGCAAGCCCATCATGGCAGCAACGCTTTACGAGCGCGTTCTTGCCGCCGTGTCGAAGCCGATCCACATTGTCGAGACAAAGGCCTATCGCGGCCCTTCGCCGAGACGGCGGCTCGTTCCCCACATGTCGATAGATCCTCTCAGCGAGTAACCTCATCGAGGAAGCGCGAGAGCAGCGCATTGAAGCGCGGCGCATCCTGCCAGAAGGGCGCATGCCCGAGCCCGTCCAGCACATGCACCTTGCCGTCCCAAAGATTGCGATAGGCAACGGTGGTCAGGAACGCATTATTGACGAAGGGCTCCGCTCCGCCCGTGACGACGGCGAGCGGCTGTGGCGCCGTCTCCGCGATCTTGCGTCCGTCGAGATCCTTGCCTTCGATGATCGACTGCAGCATCAACGGACGGAAGCGGCCGTCGGCGCGCAGGGCTACCGCCACCATCCAGTCTTCGAGCGGCACGTCCGCCCCAGCGCCCGCCTGCGCCTGTGAACGCGCCTCTTCCTCCGTGAACTGATCCTTGAAGGTAAGCCCCATGTTTTCGGAGGGAAGGAACGCCACCTGCATGTCGGCCCCGCCCGCGGGCGGCGTACCCGTGATCCAGGCGGCCACGGTTCCCGGCCAGCGCGCCAGCAGTTCCAGCGCCACGTGGCCGCCCAGCGACCAGCCGACAACGACCGCTTGCGAGATGCCGCGCGCCTCGAGGAAGGCGATCGCCGCATACGCAAAACCGTGAATGGAATAGGTCGCCGCCGGATCGGGCGCGTCGGAACTCTCGCCATGCCCGGGCAGGTCGAAGGCGATCAGCCGATAGCGCCGCCCGATCTCGCTCTCGAATTGCCGGCCGAACATCTCCTTGGCGGAGGAATTGCCATGGATGAAAAGGACCGCGGGCCCCTCGCCTTCCGTTTCGGTCCAGGCGATGCGCCCGTGTCCGGTTTCGGTAAATCCCGACCTTGCCATTCATGCCCCCTTTGTTTTCATCAGGTTAGCACCAGTTTGGCCCGTACCGCATAGGCCTGACGGGCGGAGCGGAGCGCGTGATCAAAAGTGACATGGGCGTCATTATTTTTTGCAACCGTTAACTCTCCGCCCTATATTGATTGTGGGAATGAGGGCGGAGGCGCGGAAAGACGCGGTCCTGCCAGCAAGGGAACAGGCCGCAGAAGGGCCGTGTACAGGAGGAGCTATGACGAACATCGAAACGAATCTGACCGTGGATCCGGCTTACGAAGCCGTCGCCCCGGATGACTTTCCCGCGATGATGGATGTCGAGCGCTACGGCAAGCGCTCCAATGCTTTCGACAAGATCATCTCGGCGACCCACGATCATTTCTGGGACCCGATGGACAAGAAGTATGTCGACTTCTCCCAGCCCTTCGACATGGAGAACGACTACCTCGTCGATCCCGATCAGAACACCGATCTCAAGACCGCCGTCGCCGACAAGCTCGACGAGAAGCAGAAGATCAAACTCGTCAATCTCGATGTGCAGTGGTCGCTTTCGTCCATCCTCCACGGCGAAGCGGGCGCGCTGGCGCTCTCGGCTTCGCTCTGCCACATCCTGAAGGATCCGGGCGCGCAGGAATATGCCGCGAACCAGACGCGCGAAGAAGCACGCCACGTCGCAGGCTTCTCGAACTACATCAAGGCGCGCTGGGGCAAGCCCGTTCAGGTCGGCCCGGCGCTCGGCGACGTCCTCACCGAACTCGTCCTGTCGCCGCTGGTCTGGAAGAAGATCGTCGGTATGCAGATGCTCGTCGAAGGCCTTGCGATGGGCGCCTTCGCGACCTTCTACAAGAGCGGCCGCGACCCGCTGATGGTAAAGCTCATGCAGCTCACCATGACGGACGAGGCCTTCCACCACAAGTTCGGCAAGATCTGGGCGGACCGCACCATCCCGCACATCAATGCCGACGAGCGCAACCAGATCGAAGACTGGGCGTGGCACGTGTTCGAGGTGCTGCTCTACAATCTCGGCAGCCCCGAGCAGAAGAAGCACATCTACGCCGCTGTCGGCCTCGATTGGCAGTGGGTGCAGGGCGCCTTCATGGAAGCCCTCACGGACGTCAAGATCCGCGAGAGCATGCAGGAATCGACCAACATCTTCCGCGTCCTCATCAAGACGCTCCTCAAGGCGGGCATCATCACCAGCCGCACCGCCGGCAACTATGCCGCCTTCATCGACATGAAGGAGCTTTATGCCGAAGGCGACCGCATGATCGGCGACGACATCGCGGAAGAAGGCATCAAGTATCTCCTTCAGCTGAACGGCCAGGGCACCCGCTCCTATTCGCTCGACAACATGTCGGCAGCCGAATAAGCGGCGAAAGCCACCGGAAATCGAGGGGCGGCCCTGAAAAGGCCGCCCCTTTTTCGTTGCCCCGTCCCGGCAGGCAACCCGCGTCCAGAACGGGTGACGGGCGCGATTTTCCCTGTATCATGCCTCCCAACAGGAATTGGCCCGAAGAGGCCGACACCATCAAGACTCTGGGAGGAGTTCGTTCATGCCTTGGAATTTCGGGGACATTCTCGACGCCATTTCGCCGGTCCTGCCCCAGGACGCGCCGGCCTTCATCCATCAGGACCGCGTCATCACCTGGGGTGAAAGCACGAAGCGCACCAACAACCTCGCCCGCGCCCTCATCGAACGCGGCGCGAAGCCGGGCGATAAACTCGCCTTCTACATGCGCAACCGGCCCGAATACATGGAACTGCTCAATGCCTGCTTCAAGGCGCGGCTGACCCATGTGAACGTCAACTATCGCTACAAGGCCGACGAGGTTTTCTACATCTTCGACAACTCGGACGCGCAGACGGTCGTCTTCGGTTCCGAGTTCCGCGACATCATCGAGGAAATCAAACCGCGCCTCACCAAGGTCCAGACCTTCGTCGAAGTGAATGACGGCGGCGAAATCGCCTCCTTCGCCGAGCGCTACGAGACGCTGGCGAACACCGGCAGCGGCGAGAAACTCGACATCCAGCGTTCGCCCGACGATCTTCTCTTCATCTATACCGGCGGCACCACCGGCATGCCCAAGGGCGTGATGTGGCGGCACGACGATCTGCGCGAAGTCCAGCTCGCGGCGGGCCGCAAGCTTGGCCCCGTGCCGGAAACGATGGAACAGCTCGTCGAAGCGCTGAAGCTGATGGGCCCGCAGGGCTGCCATCTGCCCGCTTGCCCTCTCATGCATGGCACGGGCCTTCTGAGCTCGCTCGGCGTGATCATGGCGGGCGGTGCGCTGGTCACGCTCGAAAGCCCGTCGCTTGAAGCCGATGAACTCTGGGAAGCCGTCGACCGCAACAAGGTGCAGACGCTCGCCATCGTCGGCGATGCCTTCGCAAAGCCGATGCTGCGCGAGCTCGACGAGAAGCCGGGGAAATACAATCTCTCCAGCATCGTCTCGATCATTTCGTCGGGCGTCATGTGGTCGACCGAAGTGAAGCGCGGCCTTCTCAAGCACATTCCGCAGGCGATCATGACCGACAGCTTCGGCGCCTCGGAAGGCATCGGCTTCGGCGCGTCGATGATGACGAAGGACGGCGAAATCGGCACCGCGAAATTCCAGATCGGCGACCGCTGCAAGGTCTTCGACGAAAAGGAAGAGCCGGTCGAGCCGGGCAGCAGCAAGCCGGGCATCATCGCCATGGCGGCCCCAATCCCCGTCGGCTACTACAAGGACGAGAAGAAGACCGCCGAGACCTTCCGCACCATCAGGGGCGAGCGCTACTCGATCCCCGGCGACTGGTGCACGGTCGAGGCAGACGGCACGCTGACGCTGCTCGGCCGTGGCTCCGTCTGCATCAACACCGCAGGCGAGAAAGTCTATCCCGAAGAAGTCGAGGAAATACTGAAGACTCACCCCGCCGTCGAAGACGCGCTGGTCGTCGGCCTTCCCGATGAAAAATGGGGACAGGCCGTCACGGGCATCGTCAAGCTCGCGCATGGTCACTCGTTCGACGAAGCCGCGATCCGCGCCCATGTGCGTGAGAAGCTCGCCGGCTACAAGACGCCGAAACGCATTCTCCTCGGCACCACCATTCCCTTCCGCGCGCCGAATGGCAAGGCGGACTACAAGGGCGTGACGGCCTTCGCCAAGCACGAACTCGGCGTCGCGTGACAAATCGGGGAGAGCGGTGAAATGACCCAAGACGAATTCGCCGCTCTCCTCGCACGATTCTCCGCTGCAGCTACGGCGGGCGACGGCAAGGCATTCGCCGAATGCTTCACCGAGGATGGCGTCTATCACGACTACATCTATGGCGATCACAAGGGCCGCGCCGACATCGCGCATATGCTGGAAGATCTCTTCCATCGCGATGCGCGCGACTATGACTGGCGGATGCTCGATCCCGTCTGCAACGGCGATCTCGGCTACGCATGGTCGCTGTCGAAATTCGTTTCGACCGTTCCCGCCTATGAAGGCAATCAGGTCGTCATCGACGGCATGAGCCGCTTCGAACTGAAGGACGGGCTCATCTCCGACTACCGCGAAAGCGTGAACGGCGGCGTCGCCATGGCGCAACTCGGTGTCGACGAGCCAAGGCTTGTCGGTGTACTGCGCCGCTGGGCAAGACAATTGCGCGAACGTCCCGACGTCGCGGACTACCTGCGCCGATAGGCGCAATTTCCCAATGTATTATTGCGGAACACTTCGCAATGCGAAGTCCATTGGCAATTGCCTAAGACTTTTCGACTGATATTCTGCCGTCCCGAAATTGAAATCCTGTTCGTACCGAGGAGAGCCCAATGGAACCCATCGAGAAGTTCCGCCTGGAAACGCGCGAATGGCTGGAGGCGAATTGTCCCGCTTCCATGCGCACGCCAACGCCCGAGGAGGAGACACCCTGGGGCGGCCGCAACGCGACATGGGCCAATCCCGATTCGAAGGTGTGGCTCGACCGCATGGCGTCGCGCGGATGGACCGCGCCGACCTGGCCGAAGGAATATGGCGGCGGCGGCCTGACGAAAGAAGAAAGCCTCGTGCTGGGACAGGAAATGCGCCGCATCAAGGCGCGTCAGCCTCTGTCGAGCTTCGGCCTCTGGATGCTTGGGCCGGCCCTTCTCGAATTTGCCAATGAAGAGCAGAAGCGCGAGCACCTGCCGCCCATCGTGCGCGGCGAAATCCGCTGGTGCCAGGGCTATTCGGAACCGGGCGCGGGCTCCGACCTCGCCGGTCTTCAGACCAAGGCCGAGGACAAGGGCGACCATTATCTCGTCAACGGCCAGAAGATCTGGACCTCCTATGCGGACAAGGCCGACTGGATTTTCTGCCTCGTGCGCACGGACACGGCGAAGAAGCATGACGGCATCAGCTTCCTACTCTTCGACATGACGACGCCGGGCGTCGAAGCGCGTCCGATCTCCATGATCTCCGGCGCCTCGCCCTTCTGCGAAACCTTCTTCACCGATGTGACGGTGCCGAAGAAGAATCTCGTCGGCGAACTCAACAAGGGCTGGACCATCGCCAAGCGCCTGCTGCAGCACGAGCGCGACATGATCTCCGGCATGGGCCTTGGCTCGGGCGTCGGAAGCTCCGCGAGCCTCGAAGCGCTGGCGAAGGATTATTTCGGCGAGGCCAATGGCCGCGTCGCTTCGGCCGCGCTGCGCGAGCACATCGCCAGACAGAAGATGGACGGAAAGGCCTTCGCGCTAACCCTGCAGCGCACGGCCGAAGAAGCGAAGGCAGGCGTCGGCACCGGCGCTGCTTCGTCGATCTTCAAATATTACGGCACCGAGCTCAACAAGCGCCGCTACGAACTCCTGCTGGAGATTCTCGGCACGCAGGGTCTGGGCTGGGAAGGCGAAGGCTTCACCGAAGAGGAACTTGGCGTCACGCGCTCCTGGCTCCGCTCCAAGGGCAATTCCATCGAAGGCGGCACATCGGAAGTGCAGCTCAACGTGGTGGCCAAGCGCGTGCTCGGACTGCCGGACTGAGGCGCGGCACCGCTTCGACGCCCCCTCTCCGCATCAACGATAACTAAAAGAGTATTTTCGATGGCATTGGTACTGACCGAGGAACAACAGCTTCTTCGCGACACGGCAACCCAGTTCTTTCAGGAGCGCGTTCCCGTTGCCAACCTGCGCAGGCTTCGCGACACGAAGGAGCCCGCAGGCTTCGACCGCGGCGCCTGGAAGGAAATGGCCGATCTCGGCTTCGCGGGCATCCTGATCTCGGAGAAATACGGCGGCACGGATTTCGGCCCCGTCGGTCTCGGCCTCGTGCTCGAACAGGCGGGCCGTACGCTCGCCGCGAGCCCGCTCGTCTCGACGGTTCTGCTCTGCGGCTCCGCCGTGCAGCTCGCGGGCAGCGCGACGCAGCGCCAGGAGATTTTGCCCGCGATCGCGGCTGGCGAACTCATCATGGCGCTCACGCTTGAAGAAGGCGCGCACCACAATCCGACGCGCATCGCAACGCGCGCCGTGAGCGAGGGTTCCTCCTATCGCATCTCCGGCAAGAAGACCTTCGTGCTCGACGGCCATGTCGCCGACCGCCTGATCGTTGCCGCACGGACATCAGGCAAGGAGGACGACAAGTCCGGCATCACGCTCTTCCTCGTCGATGCGAAGACGAAGGGCGTTTCGATCCAGCGCACGTTGATGGTCGACAGTCGCAACGCCGCCAACATCTCCTTCGATAATGTCGTCGTCTCCGCCGATAACGTGCTGGGCTCCGTGGACGGCGGCACGGATGTGCTCGATCAGGTTCTCGACATTGCCCGCGTCGGGCTTTCCGCCGAGCTTCTCGGTCTCGTTCAGGCGGTCTTCGACCAGACGGTCACCTACCTGAAAGAGCGCAAGCAGTTCGGCGTGGTGATTGGCTCGTTCCAGGCGCTGAAGCATCGCGCGGCAGACATGTTCGCCGAGATCGAACTTTGCCGCTCGGTCGTGCTCGATGCGCTTTCCGCGCTCGAGGCACGGCGGAACGACGTGCCGCAGGCGGCGAGCCTCGCCAAGGCGCGGCTTTCCGACACGGCCCGCCTCGTCACCAATGAAGGCCTCCAGATGCATGGCGGCATGGGCATGACCGACCAGTTCGATGTCGGCCTCTACATGAAGCGTGCCCGCGTGGCCGCCGCCACCTTCGGCGATGGCAATTTCCACCGGGACCGCTACGCCGCGCTCGAAGGCTTCTGAGCGATCAGCCGCCCGCCGAAACCACCGGCGGGCGGCTTTGTTTCCCACCATTATGGCGACGAAACGGCGTCGAACACTTGTTTGAACGCGGGGCCTTCCCAGATTTAATGATGGCTTTCTTGACAGGCCCGGCGCCCCGGTATGTGCTTGGCCTTAGAGTTCCCCTTGGGGAACGTCCAGATTCGGAGCAGACCCATGCGCAAGATCGCTCTTGCAGCCCTTGCAGGCACCGCCGGCCTTCTGGCCGCCGCCGCGCCGTCATATGCGTTCACGACCTATCAGGTGCAGACCGACGGCTCCAACGCCGCCAAGTACACCGACCAGAGCGTGGGCAATTCGAGCAACAATGGCGGCTTCAGCTTCTCCATGAAGAGCAGCGAGGACAGCACCGATAATTTCGGAGTGCCGGGCGCTTACAACAATCCCGACAACGCCAATTCCCAGCAGGCCCCCTCGCGCGACATGGGCTGGCAGGGCACGGGCTATTACCTTCGCCCCAATAACTGACCCTTGACGTTTCAAGCCGAAAGGCGCGGTGCTCAAAGGCGCCGCGCCTTTTTTCTTTGGTCATCCGGATACTCGACAAGCAGGCCCCCCCGCCCCATACTGCGCCGCGCGCCGGGCGAGGCCTCGCGCCATTGATCCAGTATCCAGAGAACGACGAGACACCGGTATGGCTGACGATACGAAACCGAGCGATCTGCCCGAACGCATCACCGTGCTGGCCCGGGACTTCACGCCCGCCGCCATGGAGTTCCATCGCCGGAACATGAGCGAGAAGGGCTACCGCATGGAAGGCCAGATCGTTCAGCGCCGGTTCCAGATGATCGAGGGCCTGGGCGCTCCGAAAGACCTTTTCGACGGTGAGCTTTTCTACGCGGCCACCTTCGTCCGCAAGGGCGACGAGAAGTAATCTCTTCCCGTCTGCAAACGGGACAGGGGCGAATTACCCCACATAACCAAGGCATTGCGGGCGGAGCAAAAGACGCCCGCTGGCGTCCCTTCGCGGCCAAACGCTGTTGACTTGGGCAAACTAATCTTGTCTGCTTTCTTGGCAATCGACATTTTGGCCTGCCTTGGCTGATTTGCCCTACGGGCCTTTCAAGACACTTCCAAAAATCAGGTTGTCATCATCAGCCGCGCGATGGGAGCGTGGTTATTACCGCACGCAAGTGCGCAAGGAGACCCAAATGGCTACTGGTACTGTGAAGTGGTTCAATGCTCAGAAGGGCTACGGCTTCATTCAGCCGTCCGACGGCGGTCGCGATGTGTTCGTGCACATCAGCGCTGTTGAGCGCGCCGGCCTCAGCACGCTCAACGAAGGTCAGAAGATCAACTATGAGCTCGTGACCGAGAAGGGCAAGACGTCTGCCGCGAACCTCACGGTCGCGTAATTCGCCTTCGGCTTTACAAAAATCGGTGGCCGGGCCTAGTGCCCGGCCATTTTGCTTTTGCGGCCCCGTCCAGCGTTTCTTGACAGGATGCGCCCGGACCGGTTGCATCGGCACACAAGCATTACACATCAATAATCGGCACATACCCCGGGGGAAACGAAATGAGCCTGCAGCTTCTTCTCATCAATCCGATGCTGCGTTTTCAGGTGAAGCGCCGCTTCAAGAAAAGCCCGGATGTGATGACACTCCGTCCCGTCATGCAGGCGACGGAGCCGCAGAACGCGAAGCTCCCCGCCGACGTCACCGTTGAACAGATCGCGCTTGGCGGCGTCCCGGTGGAAAAACTCACCGCGACCGGCGCGGAGAGCAGCGGCGCCTTCTTCTACATTCACGGCGGCGGCTGGGTCGCCGGATCGCCACGTACGCACCGCCCGCTTACGCACCGGCTCGCGACGCAGACCGGCATGGCCGTCTATGCCGTCGACTACCGGCTCGCGCCGGAACATGTCTTCCCGGCCGGTCTCGACGATTGCGTCGCGGCCTATCGCGCGCTTCTCGAAAAAGTGCCCGCTCATGAGATCGTGGTCGGCGGCGACAGTGCGGGCGGCAATCTTGCCCTCGCGCTTGCGCTGCGGCTCAAGGCAGAAGGCATTCCGCTTCCCGCCGCCCTCGTCTGCCTCTCGCCCGCGACGGATCTCGCGGCGATAGGCGGCTCGCGCATAAGCAACGCGAAGCGCGACGCCCTCTTCGTCGAGGAAATGATGGAAACGGTGGAAGGCCGCTACTGCCCCGGCGCCGATCCACACAATCCCTATATCTCGCCGCTTCACGGCGACGTCGCCGATCTTCCGCCTACGCTCTTCCATGTCGGGGACACGGAAATGTTACTCGACGACTCCACGCGCATGGCCGACAAAATGCGCGCGGCGGCGGTTCCCGTGACGATCAAGGTATGGCCCAAGGTGCCGCATGTCTGGCACCTGATGGCGGACCTCCTGCCGGAAGCGCGGCAGGCGATCGACGAGATCGTCGTCTTCGTCCAGGTGCATCGTCGCACCGCGTCAGCGTTGGAGAGGGCCTCATGATAAAAGTTCACCATCTCAACAATTCGCGTTCGCAGCGTATCCTCTGGCTCCTGGAGGAACTCGACGTTCCCTATGAGATCGTCCACTACCAGCGCGACGCGGTGACCAATCTCGCGCCGCCGGAGTTGAAGGCGATCCATCCGCTCGGCAAGTCGCCGGTCATCACGGATGGCGACCTCCCCGTCGCGGAGTCGGGCGCCATCGTCGAATATCTGGTGCGGAAATATGGCAAGGGCCGCTTCGCCCCTGCCGAAACCTCGCCGGCCTATGTGCCCTATCTCCAATGGATGCATTTCGCGGAAGGCTCGGCCATGCTGCCGCTGCTGCTCGCCCTTTATGTGGGACGGCTTGGCGATGCGGGCGCGCCGCTCCATCCGCGCATCTTCGGCGAAATCGCGAACCACCTCTCCTACATGAACAACGCCATAAAAAAGGGCGGTTATCTGCTCGGCGAGGAATTCAGTGCCGCCGATATTCTCAACTCCTTCGTGCTCGAAGCGGCGAAGGTGCGCGGGCTTCTCGGCGACTATCCAAACCTCGTCGATCTTCTCGCGCGGCTTCAGGAGCGGCCCGCCTATCAGCGCGCGCTGACCCGCGGCGGCCCCTATGCCTTCGCCTGAGACAGGGCACTAACCGGTGGGTGACCTTGTCCATGCGCTCGTAGACTTCATCAGGCTGCATGCCGAGTGGACCGGCCCCATTATCTTTCTCGTCGCCTTCGGCGAGTCCTTCGCTTTCGTAAGCCTCCTCGTTCCCGGCACGGCGATCATGGTCGCCGCCGGAGCACTGGTGCATGACGGCACCGTGCCTGTCATCCCACTTCTCGTCGGCGGAATTGCGGGCGCAACGCTGTGCGACGGCATTTCCTATTGGCTGGGGCTTCGTTTCGGCCACCTCGTCCCCGGCATGTGGCCCTTCAGGACGCGGCCCGAACTGCTTGCCAACGGGCATCGCTTCTTCGAGAGGCATGGCGGCAAAAGCGTCTTCATCGGCCGCTTCTTCGGCCCCGTGCGCGCCGTCATCCCGCTCATCGCGGGCATGATGGAAATGCCGGCGGGACGCTTCTGGCTGGCGAACATCCTCTCCGGCCTCATCTGGGCGCCGATCCTTCTCGTCCCCGGCATCGCCGCGACCGCCCTCTGGCAATTCCTGGAGAGCGAAGAAGGCTGGATACCCTATGCGCTCACCGGCACGTTCCTTGTCGCCGCCGCTTGCGCGTGGGTCGTCTGGACCTATCGCCGCAAGGGCTGACGCGCTCAAGGCCTTCCATAGAGGAACTGGGCGGTTGCCGTGCCGAGTGCGTGGCGGCGGAGCATTTCGAGCGCCTGCGCCCCCTTCACCTTCGGGTCGAGGCCGAGCGCCACAACATCGAGCGCATAGACGGTGAAAACATAATGATGCGCGCCGCTGCCCGGTGGCGGGCATGGCCCCTGATATCCGGGCGCGCCGAAATCGGAGCTGCCTTCCACCGCTCCTTGCGGGATGGGACCGCCCTCCGGCAGTTGCGCGTTCGTGGGCGGAATGTCGAAGACCAGCCAGTGCCACCAGCCGCGCCCGTTTCGGGCATCCGGATCGAAGAGCGTGACGGCATAGCTCCGGGTGCCCGCAGGCGCCCCACTCCAGGCCAGGCCGGGCGACAAGTTGTTTCCGCCGCAGCCGAACTTGTCATGGACGAATTTGGTGGAGGTGAGCCGCGCGCCGTCCTCGAACGAAGCGCTGGTGACGCGGAATGCATCCGAAGCCCCCGCCGCCATGCCGCCCGCCACGAGCGACAGGAGGAGACCAAGCCCGCCAACCACTATTGCGCGTATCATGAGTCCCGCCTCTCCCGGAGATTGTCGTCCGCCGGTGACTTCCGCCAGACGGCACCTGCACTGTAACAAAACCATGATTTGACCCTTGGGGCACCGAAACGGCATCTCTGTGGGCGATGAGCGCATCCTTGCAGACACGCCCGATCGATAGCCACGCCTCCCTGACGGGAGCTCCGATTTCGTGGCCGCTCCGGATTCTGTTCGCTATTTGCTGCGCGATCGTCGTCCTTGCGGCGGTCCATGGCGACGAACATGGCCGCCGGCCCCGCTTCGTGTGGCAAAGTGCAGTCGAGGCCAGCAAGGCGGCTGTCCTGCAAACAACCGACGTGAAGCGCGAGGGAGCCACACTCGGCGCCTCGCCTCGCTTCGCGGCGATCTCGAACCCGCTGGGTATCCTGCCCGCCGTGGCCGACCTGCGGGACTTCCGACCTGACCGGTCGGAAAATATGGCCCCGGCAAGCCCCTATCTCCGCCCCTTCAGCAACGCACCCCCGATTCGGGGCTGAAAAAAGCTTTGGCAAGCACCGAAGTCCGCAGCTTGCGATGCAGGCTGCGGACCGAGGCTGGGCGGCTATTCCGTTTGTGTCATATATTTGTCATCGATCTGTCGTAGTCAGGGGGGCACAGGCCGCCGGCTCGACACAGGGAGTCCAACATCATGCTGAAATCCTTTGGAAAACTGGGACGTGCGAGCTTCTTCGCTCTGTCCGCTCTCGTCCTCACCACTGCCGCGGAGGCTTCCGACATTTCGGGCGCCGGCGCGACCTTCCCCTATCCCGTCTATGCCAAGTGGGCTGAAGCCTATAAGGCGAAGACCGGCGTCGGCATGAACTATCAGTCGATCGGCTCCGGCGGCGGCATCAAGCAGATCAACGCCAAGACCGTCGACTTCGGTGCGTCCGACAAGCCGCTGACGGCGGACGAGCTCGCCAAGGGCGATCTCATGCAGTTCCCGACGGTCATGGGCGGCGTCGTCCCGGTCGTCAATCTTGCGGGCATCAAGCCGGGCGAAATCAAACTGACGGGTTCCGTCCTCGCCAATATCTATCTCGGCAAGATTACGAAGTGGAACGCCCCGGAAATCGCGGCGATCAACAAGGGTGTGAAGCTCCCCGACGCCTCCATCGCGGTGGTCCATCGCTCGGATGGGTCGGGCACGACCTTCAACTTCACCTACTACCTCAACGCCGTTGAGCCCGCCTGGGCCGCTGTCGGCGTCAACACCGCCGTCGAATGGCCGGTCGGTCTCGGCGGCAAGGGCAATGAAGGCGTCGCGGCCATGGTCGGCCAGACGCAGGGCTCCATCGGCTATGTCGAATATGCCTACGCCCTGCAGAACCACCTGACCTACACCGACATGCAGAACAAGGACGGCAAGTTCGTGAAGCCGAGCTATGAAGCCTTCCAGGCGGCGGCCGCGAATGCCGACTGGGCGAAGGCGCCTGGCTTCTATCTCATCCTCGCCAACCAGCCCGGAGCGACGAGCTGGCCGATGACGGCTGCGACCTTCATCCTGCTGCACAAGACCCAGGACAAGCCTGAGAATGGCAAGGCCGTTCTGAAGTTCTTCAACTGGGCCTATGCAGATGGCGACAAGATGGCCAAGGATCTCGACTACGTCCCGATGCCCGACAATGTCGTGAAGCTCGTTGAAGGCAGCTGGAAGCAGGTCGTCGACGCCTCCGGCAAGCCTGTCTACTAACACCTAACCGGCAACAGGCGCGGAAGAGGCATCGCCTCTTCCGCGAACCCGGAGACCCCCCGACATGGCGCTGATCGACGACGCCGATTTGAACCGCATTCGCCGCATTCGCAACGGCAGGCTGGCAGACATCTTCTTCCGCTGGCTCACTTGGAGCTTCATGGCTCTGGTTCTACTGATGCTTGGCGGCGTGATCGTCGTTCTCGTGCAGGGTGCCGCACCCGCGCTAAAGCTTTTCGGATTCGACTTTCTGATCACCGCCAAATGGAATCCGGTTACCGACGAATATGGGGCGCTGGTGCCTCTCGTCGGTACGCTCGCGACCTCCGCCGTCGCCATGCTGGTCGGTGTACCGGCGAGCTTTGCCGTCGCATTCTTCCTTACTGAACTCTGCCCCTACAAGCTCAGAACATCCCTCAGCACCGCTGTTGAGCTCCTCGCGGCTGTGCCGAGCATCATCTACGGCATCTGGGGGCTTTTCGTCGCTGCCCCCTTCTTTCAGGCGACGGTCGAGCCCGCGCTCGCCGCATGGCTCGGCCCCATTCCGCTGATCGGCCAGCTTTTCTCCGGCGTTCCCATCGGCATCGGCATCCTGCTTGCGGGTCTTATCCTCGGCCTCATGATCCTGCCCTTCATGACCGCAGTGATGCGCGACGTCTTCGAAACCGTGCCTGCCGTGCTGCGCGAAAGCGCCTATGGACTGGGCGCGACGCGGTGGGAAGTCGTCTGGAAGGTCGTGCTACCCTATTGCCGCACCGGCGTCGTCGGCGCGGTCATGCTTGGCCTCGGCCGCGCGCTCGGCGAGACCATGGCCGTTACCTTCGTCATCGGAAACGCGCATCGTCTGCCGAAGTCGCTGTTCGATCCGGCAACGACGATCTCCGCCGCGCTCGCCAATGAATTCACGGAAGCGGTCAGCGACACCTATACCTCGGCGCTCATCGCTCTCGGCCTCGTTCTCTTCCTGCTGACCTTCATTGTGCTTGCCGCCGGGCGGCGTCTGCTGCTCCGCGCCGAGGTCGCCAAGACCGGAGGCGGCAAATGACGCGCGTCCAGACCCGCCGCATCACCGACATCGTGATGACCGTGATTGCACTCGCAGTGACGAGCCTCGTTCTCCTTATCCTCGGCGCGATCCTCTGGACCTTGCTCAGCAACGGCCTCTCCGCGCTCAGGCCTTCGCTCTTCACCGAGAGCACACCACCGCCCGGAAGCCAGGGCGGCCTGCTGAATGCCATCTTCGGCAGCGCCGTGATGACCGGGCTCGCCATTCTCGCGGCAACGCCCATCGGCGTCATGGCGGGAACCTACATTTCCGAATATGGGCGCAATAGCCGGCTCGCCCACATCGTGCGCTTCGTCAACGACGTGCTGCTGAGCGCGCCCTCGATCATCATCGGCCTCTTTGTCTATGGTATCGTCGTCGTGCAGATGGGTCACTTTTCGGCCCTTGCGGGCGTCGTCGCACTGGCGATCATCGCCATCCCGATCATCGTGCGCACCACCGAAGACATGCTCGGCCTCGTGCCCGACGCGCTGCGCGAAGCCGCCGCCGCTCTCGGTTCGCCGCGGTGGAAGATCATCGCCAAGGTCAGCTATCGTGCGGCCTTCCAGGGTATTCTGACCGGCGTCCTTCTCGCCGTGGCCCGCATTTCGGGCGAGACGGCGCCGCTTCTTTTCACTGCGCTCAACAACCAGTTCTGGAGCTCGAACCTCAATGCGCCGATGGCAAACCTTCCTGTCGTCATCTTCCAGTTCGCAATGAGCCCCTACGAAGACTGGCGCCAGCTCGCATGGGGCGGCGCGCTCATCATCACGGCGACAGTGCTTGCGCTCAACATATTCGCCCGCCTACTGACCAGAAAAAGGACAGGCCGCTCGTGACCCAGTTGCACACTCCGTCTCTCGCAGGCGCCCTGCACCATCCGGACGGCGAAAAGCACGTCGAGAAGATTAGCGTGCGCGACCTTCGCTTCTATTACGGGCAATACGAGGCGCTGAAGGGCATCAACATCTCGATCCCCGACCGCCGCGTCACCGCCTTCATCGGCCCGTCGGGCTGCGGAAAGTCGACGCTGCTGCGCGTACTCAATCGGATCTATGAAATGTATCCGGGCCAGCGCGCGACCGGCGAGGTGATGGTTGACGGCGATAACATCCTTGATCCCAACCTCGACCTGACGAAGCTGCGGACCAAGATCGGCATGGTGTTCCAGAAGCCGACGCCCTTCCCCATGTCGATCTATGAGAATGTCGCCTTCGGCATTCGTCTCTACGACAAGATCTCGCGCGCGGACATGGATGAGCGCGTGCATTGGGCGCTGTCGCAGGCCGCCCTGTGGGACGAAGTGAAGGACAAGCTGCACCAGCTCGGCACGGGCCTATCGGGCGGTCAGCAGCAGCGCCTCTGCATCGCGCGCGCGATCGCCGTGCGCCCCGAAATCCTCCTGATGGACGAACCTGCCTCCGCCCTCGATCCCATCTCGACGGCGAAGCTCGAAGAGCTGATCGAAAAGCTGCGTGAGGAGTTCTGCATCGTCATCGTGACGCACAACATGCAGCAGGCCGCGCGCGCATCGGACTACACGGCCTTCATGTATCTGGGTGAGTTGGTCGAATTCGACACGTCGGAAAAGATCTTCACCAATCCGTCGAATGTTCGCACGCGCGACTATGTGACCGGCCGCTTCGGCTGATCTTCGTGGTCAATAGGACTTCGGCTGGCCGAGAACCTTCTCAGCGATGAAGCTCAGGATGAGCTGCATGCTCACCGGCGCGATGCGCGGAATCCAGCTTTCGCGCATATAGCGCTCGACGTGGTACTCCTTCGCATAGCCCATTCCGCCATGCGTCAGGATCGCCGTCTCGCAGGCATGGAAGGCGGCTTCGGCGGCGAGATATTTCGCGGCATTGGCCTCCGCGCCGCATTCCTCGCCCTTGTCGTAGAGCGACGCGGCCTTGAAGGTCATCAGGTTCGCCGCTTCGAGTTCCGCCCAGCATTTCGCCAACGGATGCTGGATACCCTGGTTCTGGCCGATGGGGCGCCCGAAGACGACGCGTTCGCGCGCATAGGCTGAAGCCTTCCTGAGCGCCGCGCGGCCAAGGCCGATCGCTTCCGCCGCAATCAGGATGCGCTCAGGATTGAGCCCGTGCAGAATCTGCTGGAAACCCTTTCCTTCCGCGCCGATGCGGTTTTCGACCGGGATTTCGAGCCCGTCGAAAAAGAGCATATTTGAATCGACCGCCGAGCGGCCCATCTTCGGGATTTCCCGCACCTCGACCCTGGAGCGATCGAAATCCGTATAGAAAAGGCTGAGCCCATCCGTCTTCTTCGTTAGCTCGTCGTAAGGTGTAGTACGAGCAAGCAGCAGCATCTTCGAGGCGACCTGCGCGGTCGTGATCCAGATCTTCTGCCCGCGCACGATGTAGCGGTCGCCCTTCTTCTCGGCGAAGGTCTTGAGGCCTGTCGTGTTGAGGCCGGCGTCAGGCTCCGTTACCGCGAAGCACGCCTTGTCCTCGCCGCGGATCAATGGCGGCAACATGCGTGACTTCTGTTCTTCGGTGCCGAAGACAACGACAGGATTGAGGCCGAAGATATTGAGATGCACGGCGGATGCGCCGCTCATGCCGCCGCCCGATTCCGAAATGGCCTGCATCATCAACGCGGCCTCTGTGATGCCAAGCCCCGCACCGCCGACCGATTCCGGCATGGCGATGCCGAGCCAGCCTTGATCGGCCACCGCCTTGTAGAAGTCCTCCGGGAAACCGCCCTCCTTGTCCTTCTTCAACCAGTAGTCGTCGTCGAAGGGCTCGCAGAGCTTGAAGATCGCATCCCTTATCTGTTGCTGGTCGGTGCTGAGCGAGAAATCCATGAACCCGGCCTCCCCGCCGGCGGAGTTATTCTGCGGGACCTATGGCGAGCGCGATGTTCCCCACGCCTTCGACCATGCCCTCAAGCCTGTCGCCGGGCTTCACCGGCCCCACACCCTCAGGCGTGCCCGTATAGATGATATCGCCCGGTTGCAGATGATAATAGCGCGAGAGATGCGCGATCAAGGCTGGCACCGGATGAATGAGATCGGACATGTCCCCGCTCTGCTTCACCTCGCCATTGAGCTTCAACTGGACGAGGCCCTTTGCGGGATGGCCCGTGATGCTTGCGGGCACGATCTCGGATAGCACCGCCGCATTCTCGAAATCCTTGGCAAGATCCCAAGGGCGTTGCTTTTCGCGCAGCGCGAATTGAATGTCGCGCCGCGTCATGTCGAGGCCGCAGGCATAGCCGAACACATGGTCGAGCGCGCTTTCAGCCGCGATGCGGAAGCCGCTCTTGCCGATAATGACAACGAGCTCCATCTCGTACTGGAAGTTCGCGGTCTCGGGCGCATAGGGGATCGTGCTGCCGCTCGCCACGTAGTGATGCGCCGACTTGTTGAAATAGAAGGGCGCCTCGCGATCCGGCTCCGCGCCCATCTCGCGCGCATGGGCCGCATAGTTCCGCCCGACGCAGAAGATGCGATGAATGGGAAAGAGTTCGTCCCGCCCGCGAATGGGGGCGGCTACCGGAGCCGGCGGCGTGAAAAGATAGCGGGACAAATCGGCCCTCCTGTCAGGACTTCAACTCGACAATGTCGATGAAGAGGTCGAGCGCTTCGGGATTGGCGAGCGCTTCCTTGTTCTTGATCGAACGGCCATGAACGACATCGCGCACGGCGAGCTCCGTGATCTTGCCGGATTTCGTGCGCGGAATGTCTGCAACGGCGACGATCTTCGCGGGCACATGACGAGGCGAAGCGCCCTCGCGGATCTTCTTGCGGATCTTCGCCTGAAGCGCGTCGTCAAGCGCGGCGCCCTGCTTCATCACCACGAAGAGGATGACGCGTGCATCGCCTTCCCAGTCCTGCCCGATGGCGATGGCCTCCTGAATTTCGGGAAGCTGCTCGACCTGCGCATAGATTTCCGCCGTGCCGATCCGCACGCCGCCCGGATTGAGCGTGGCGTCGGAGCGGCCATGGATGATGAATCCTCCATGCTCCGTGATCTCGGAGAAGTCACCATGGCACCAGACACCGGGGAACCTCTCAAAATAGGCGGCGCGATATTTGGCGCCGTCTGCGTCGTTCCAGAAGCAAATGGGCATGGACGGGAAAGGCTTCGTGCAGACGAGTTCGCCCTTCACGCCGACGACGGGTTCGCCGTCATCGTTCCAGACATTGGTCGCCATGCCGAGGCCCTTGGCCTGAATTTCGCCGCGCCAGACCGGGTCCCATGGCGAGCCGCCGACGAAGCAGGAGAGAATATCGGTGCCGCCAGAAATCGAGGAGAGCTGCACATCCGCCTTGATGTCACGATAGACAAAATCGAAGCTCTCGGGGACCAGCGGCGAGCCGGTGGAGAGGATCGTTTCCATGCTGGCGAGCGAATGCGTCTCGCGCGGTTTGAAACCCGACTTCTTCACCGCGTCGATGAACTTCGCGGATGTGCCGAAAATCCTGATCTTCGCGGCATCGATATAGTCGAAGAGTACGCGCTCGGAGGGATGGAAGGGCGAGCCGTCGTAGAGCGCCAGCGTCGCGCCGGTGGCGAGTCCCGAGACGAGCCAGTTCCACATCATCCAGCCGCAGGTCGTGAAATAGAAAAGCACGTCGCCCGGCTTCTCATCGCAGGAAAGCTTGTGCTCCTTCAAATGCTGAATGAGCGTGCCGCCCGCTGAATGCACGATGCATTTGGGAACGCCGGTCGTGCCGCTCGAATACATGATGTAGAGCGGATGCGCGAAGGGAAGCCGCGCGAAGCTGAGCGGCGCGACAGGAACATGGGCCAGCAATTCCTCGAAGTCTTCCGCCTTCGACAGCCCCTTCGGTCCCTCGCCAATGAAGGGCACGATGGCGACATGTTCGAGGCTCGGCAAACCATCGATGATTTCGGCAAGCTTCTCGTGAGAAGGCAGCACCTTGCCCGCATAGCGATAACCGTCGCAGGCGACGAGCACCTTGGGCGCGATCTGGCCGAAGCGGTCGAGCACGCCGCGCACGCCGAAGTCCGGCGAGCATGACGAGAAGACCGCGCCGAGGCTCGCCGCCGCGAGCATGGCGACGATCGTATCGGGGCAGTTCGGCATGAATGCCGCCACGCGGTCGCCCGGCTCCACGCCCCAACGGCGCAACACGGAAGCAAAACGCGCCACGCGCGACCTAAGCTCCGTCCAGGTTACAAGCGCGGACGCCACGCCTTCATTGTTGAAGAGCAGCGCCGGTCCGTCACCTTCGTGTGAAAGCAGATTCTCGGCGAAATTGAGTCTGGCATCCGGGAAAAACCCGGCTCCGGGCATCCGGTCGCGATCGACGAGCAGCCGCTCGCCCTTCTCGCCCACTACGCCACAGAAATCCCACACGGCATCCCAAAAGGCTTCCGGGTGCTCGATCGACCACTCGTGAAGCGCCGCGTAGCCGGCGAAGCGCGTCCCGTGCCGCGCGGTCAGATGCGTGGCGAAGGCGGTAAGATTGGTCGCCGCAACCCGGGCGGGCGACGGTGTCCAGAGCGGGGCTTCTGTATTCGTCACGTGTCGCCCTTTCCAGGCCGCAGGCCGATCAGCCGTGTTTGAAATCAGGCGCGCGCTTCTCGATGAAGGCTGCCATGCCTTCCTTCTGGTCCGCATTGGCGAAGCCCGAATGGAAGACGCGGCGTTCGAAGCGAACGCCCTCTGCAAGCGTCACCTCGAAGCTGCGGTTCACGCTTTCCTTGATTGCTATCGTGGCTGGCAGAGACATGCCGGCAATCGTTTCGGCGAGCCTGGCGGTCTCCGCGAGGAGATCGCTCGCCGGAACGATACGGGCGACGAGGCCCGAGCGCTCCGCTTCCTCGGCGTCAATGAAGCGCCCCGTCAGGCACATTTCCATCGCCTTCGCCTTGCCGACGGCGCGGGTGAGGCGCTGCGAACCGCCCATGCCCGGAATGACGCCGAGCTTCACTTCCGGTTGGCCGAATTTCGCGTTGTCAGCTGCGAGAATGAAGTCGCACATCATGGCCAGTTCGCAGCCGCCGCCCAGCGCGAAGCCCGCCACCGCCGCGATGATCGGTTTGCGCACGCGGGTCAGCTCTTCCCAGGGCGCAAACCAGTCGGCGAGATACATCTCCGTCGCTTCGCGCTCGGCCATCTCCTTGATGTCCGCGCCGGCGGCGAAGGCCTTGGCCGAACCGGTGATAACGATGCAGCCGATACCCGCATCCGCGTCGAAGCCCCTGGCCGCCGCAATCACCTCATTCATCAGCGTCGCGTTGAGCGCGTTGAGCGCTTGCGGCCGGTTGAGCGTGATGGTGGCGACGCGGCCCCGCGTCTCGGTGAGGATGGTTTCGTAAGCCATGTTCGTCGTCTCCCGGAGATCGCGGTTAAATCTGGCCCTTGATGAGCTTTATGACGCCGGAGAAGTCTATCGCATCATGCCCCAGAGCTTCCATCAGCGCGTAGACCTGAGCCGCATGTGCGCCGAGCGGCGTCGGCACCCGCGCCGTTCTGGAAGCGTCCTGGGCGAGGCGAAGGTCCTTCAGCATCATGCCCGCCGTGAAGCCCGGCTTGTAATCGCGATTGGCCGGCGAGGTCGGCACGGGTCCTGGAACCGGGCAGTACGATGTCATGGACCAGCACTGGCCGGAAGCGGTCGAGGAAATATCGAAAAGCTTCTGCGCATCGAGGCCGAGTTTCTCGCCAAGCGCGAAAGCCTCCGACACCGCGATCATCGAAATTCCGAGGATCATGTTGTTGCAGACCTTGGCGGCCTGCCCCGTGCCCGCGTCTCCGGCATGGAAAATGTTCTTGCCCATATTTTCGATGATCGGCAACGCCCTGGCGAAAGCCTCCTCCTCTCCGCCAACCATGAAGGTGAGCGATCCGGCTTCTGCGCCGCCGACACCGCCTGAGACCGGGGCATCGAGCATCGACATGCCTGCCGCGACCGCTGCCGCGATGACCTCTCGCGCGGTCGGCACGTCGATAGTCGAACTGTCGATGAATACCGTCCCCTTGTCAGCGGCGGCGATGAGGCCACCCTCACCGAGATAGACGGCGCGCACATGTTCGCCTGCGGGCAGCATTGTGACGACGAACTCGACGCTCTTGGCAGCGTCGGCAGCGGTCGCCGCCTTCTCTGCGCCCGCTTCGACAAGACCGGCTACAGCTTGTGCCGAGAGGTCGAAGACCTTCAGCGCGTGACCTGCCTTCACGAGGTTGCGCGCCATGGGCCCGCCCATATTGCCGAGGCCGATGAATCCGATCTTCGCCATGTCCCTGTCTCCTCTCAGTCGCCCAATATCTCAGTCGAATGTCAGTTCGTCCGCTCCGAGCGGCGCGAAGTAGGCGTCTATCTCCGCCTTCGTCACATCGTCGAGCTTCGCAGGCTTCCATTTCGGCGCCTGATCCTTGTCGATGATGATGGCGCGCACGCCCTCATAGAAATCATGCCCCTTGATGAAGCGGCTGGTGAGCCGGTATTCGAGCTGCATTGCCTCCTCAAAGGAGAGCTTCGCGCCTTCGCGAATCTGGCGATAGGCGACGCTGCAGCTCGTCGGCGATTTCGCTTCGATATTGGCCGCGAGTTTCGCTTCCCACTCGCCGCCATCCGCCTTCAGCGAGGCAACGATCCCGGAGACGGAGCCCTTGGCGAAATGCCTGTCGATCGACGCGCGATGCTGCGCGAGCGGCGCTTCGCCCGCAGGCGCGGAAAGCTCACGCAACGCGACGTCGATGGACTCGCCGCCTGCAAGTCGCTCTTTCAGCGCTTCGAGCCTGTCGCTCAGAACGTGAACATCCGCAATGCCCGCATAGACAGCATCCGCGACCTTGAGCCGTTCGCCGCTAATCCCGAGGAACATGCCGATCTCGCCGGGGCAGCGCGGCAGGAAGTACGTGCCGCCAACATCCGGGAAAAGGCCGACGCCCGTTTCAGGCATGGCGAAAGTCAACCGCTCCGTCGCGACGCGATGCGAGCCGTTGACCGAAACGCCGACACCGCCACCCATGTTGATGCCGTCCATCAGCGCGACATAGGGCTTGGGATAGCGCTTGATATAGGTGTTGAGGCGATATTCCTCGCGCCAGAAGGCGAGCGCAGAGGGATCGCCCGCATTGCCCCAGTCATGCAGCGCGCGGATGTCGCCGCCCGCGCAGAAAGCCTTCTCTCCCGCGCCCTCGATGATGACGAGCTTCACGCTGTCATCCGCCGCCCATGCCTTGAGCTGCGGATGGATCAGGCGAACCATGTTGAGCGTCAGCGCGTTCAGCGCCTTCGGGCGATTGAGCGTGATGATACCCGCGACGCCATTACGCGCGAACAGGACTTCGGCTTCTTCAGACATGTCGTTCAGTTCTTCAGCAATTCGCGCGCAATGATGACGCGCATGATCTCATTCGTGCCTTCGAGTATCTGATGTACGCGCAGATCGCGCACATGACGCTCGAGCGGGAAGTCGTTGAGATAGCCATAGCCGCCGTGAAGCTGCAGCGCCTCATTGGCGACGCGGAAGCTCACATCGGTGACGAAGCGCTTCGCCATCGCGGCGTGCATGGTCGCATCGGGCGACTTAGCCTGCACCTTGGTTGCGGCCTGATAGAGCATGAGCCGCGCCGCCTCAAGTTCGGTCGCCATGTCGGCAAGCTTGAACTGAAGCGCCTGGAACGTCGCGAGCGGCTTGCCGAATTGCTGACGCTCGTTGAGATAGGCCCTGGCGCGCTCGAAAGCCACGCGCGCCGTGCCGATCGCACAGGCGGCAATGTTGAGACGGCCACCATCGAGGCCCATCATCGCGAACTTGAAGCCTTCGCCCTCTTCGCCGACGCGGTTCGACACCGGCACGCGGCAATCCTCGAAGATCACCTGCGCGGTCGGCTGCGAGTTCCAGCCCATCTTCTTTTCGGGCGCGCCGAAGGAGAGGCCCGGTGTGCCCTTCTCGACAACGATGCAGGAAACACCCTTCGGGCCCGCCTCGCCGGTGCGCACCATCGCGACATAGATGTCCGACGTGCCGCCACCCGAGATGAATGCCTTCGAACCATTGATGACATAGTGGTCGCCATCGCGCACCGCGCGGGTGCGAAGCGAGGCCGCGTCCGAACCCGAGCCCGGCTCGGTGAGGCAATAGCTCGCGATGAGTTCCATTGTGGTGAGGCGCGGGAGATATTTCTGCCGCAGCTCTTCCGACCCGAAAGTATCGATCATCCAGGACGCCATGTTGTGGATCGTCAGGTAAGCCGCCGTCGAGGTGCAGCCACCTGAGAGAGCTTCGAAGATGAGCGCGGCGTCGAGGCGCGTCAGCGCGGAGCCACCGACATCTTCCTTCACATAGATGCCTGCGAAGCCAAGGGCCGCCGCCTTACGCAGCGTCTCCACGGGGAAGAAATGGGTCCGGTCCCATTCCGCTGCGTAAGGTTCCAGTTCTTCCGCTGCAAACGAACGTGCCACGTCCTGGAATGCGCGCTGGTCTTCCGTCAGCTCAAACATCTAGCCACTCCCTCAATCATCGTTTGTGCCGGCCTGCAAGGGGCGCGGCGCCCAATCCATAGGATGAGCGCCGCCCCTCGTCCAGATGCCGTGAGCCCGGTCCCTTATGCGAGACCTGGGTAGATAACCGATCAGGCGATCGTCACCCCATGGTTGGAATGACGAAGGACGAACCTTCCTTGACCCCGGACGGCCAGCGCGAGGTGACCGTCTTCACCTTGGTCCAGAACTTCACGCCCTCGGTACCATGCTGGTTCGTGTCGCCGAAGGCCGAACGCTTCCAGCCGCCGAATGAGTGATAGGCGAGCGGCACGGGGATCGGCACGTTGATGCCGACCATGCCGACCTGAACCCGCGAGGCGAAAGTGCGCGCCGCGTCACCGTCGCGCGTGAAGATCGCGACGCCATTGCCATACTGGTGCTTCGTCGGCAGCTCGGCGGCCTCGTCGAAGTTCTTTGCGCGCACGATCTGGAGTACCGGGCCGAAGATTTCTTCCTGGTAGGTCGTCATGTCGGGCGTCACATGATCGAAGAGCGTTCCGCCGAGGAAGAAGCCCTTCTCGTAGCCCTGCAGCTTGAAGCCGCGGCCGTCGACCAGAAGCTTTGCGCCTTCCTTGGTGGCGAGGTCGATGTAGCCCTTCACCTTGTCGAGATGCGCCTGGCTAACCAGCGGGCCGTAGTCGCTGTCGGCTGCCGTCGAGATGCCGATCTTGAGGGCCTGAACGCGCGGCACGAGCTTCTCGATGAGGCGTTCCGCCGTCTCGTCGCCGACCGGGACCGCAACCGGCAGCGCCATGCAGCGTTCGCCCGCCGAGCCATAGGCCGAGCCGATGAGATCGTTGACGACCTGATCCATGTCGGCGTCCGGCATGATGATCGCGTGGTTCTTCGCGCCGCCCATGGCCTGCACGCGCTTTCCATGCGCCGCACCGGTCGCATAGATGTACTGCGCGATCGCCGACGAGCCGACGAAGCTGATGGCCGGGATGGTCGGATCGGTGAGGATCGCATCGACGGCTTCCTTGTCGCCGTTGACGACGTTGAGCACGCCTTCGGGCGCGCCGGCCTCAAGCAGGAGTTCCGCAAGGCGTAGCGGCACCGATGGGTCCTTCTCGGAGGGCTTCAGGATGAAGGTGTTGCCGCAGGCGATCGCCACGCCGAACATCCACATCGGGATCATGGCCGGGAAGTTGAAGGGCGTGATGCCGGCCACGACGCCGAGCGGCTGGCGCATCGAATACATGTCGATGCCGGGGCCGGCGCCTTCCGTGAATTCGCCCTTCTGGAGATGCGGGATACCGCAGGCGAATTCGATGACTTCAAGACCGCGCTGAATGTCGCCCTTGGAGTCGGCAATCACTTTGCCATGCTCGGAGGAGAGAAGCTCGGCCAGCTCCTGCATGTTCGCCTCGAGCAGGCGCTTGAATTCGAACATGACGCGGGCGCGGCGCTGCGGGTTCGTTGCCGCCCAGCCGGGGAAAGCCTTCGCCGCGACTTCGACGGCGGCGCGCAGCTCGGCGGTCGTCGCGAGCGGGGTGCGGGCCGTGATCTCGCCCGTGTTCGGGTTGGTCACATCGAGGAAGCGGCCACTGGTGCCCTTCACATGCTTGCCACCAATGAAATGTGTGAGTTCCTTGACCATGGCTCGTTCCGACCTTCCAACTTTTGATGCTGTGCGCCTTGTTTACCGGCTGCGTCAGCGCATGGAAACTGGTATTAGTGCAGCATGAAGCTGCAAAATCGCATGCCGCTGGATTGGGAAAATCTGCGGCTTTTCCTCGAAACGACGCGCCACTCGACACTGGCCGATGCCGCGCTGC
>DAIEIL010000075.1 GCA_027352645.1 Rhodobiaceae bacterium
TGCGCGACGACGCGCTGCTCGGCCCACGCCTAGCGCAGGCGGCAGGCATGCGCGTGCCGGGCACCTTCGACGGCTTCGAGCTTGGGGTGCGCGCAATCCTCGGCCAGCAGGTCTCGGTAAAGGGCGCGACGACATTGGCAGGTCGCGTCGTCGCACGCGCCGGCGAGCCGCTCCCGCGCGCAGATGGAAGGCTCACGCATTATTTCCCGACGCCGGAATCGCTCGCACGCGCCGATCTTTCCGGCCTCGGCCTCACGGGCGCGCGCATTGCCGCGCTCAAGGCTTTCGCAAAGGCCGTCGCGCATGGCGATGTGAGTTTCGATCCCGCGCAGACGCTCGACGAAAAAATTGCGGAGCTTTGCGCGGTGCCCGGTATCGGCGAATGGACGGCGCAATACATTGCACTCCGCGCCGTCGGCGAGCCCGACGCCTTCCCCGCACCCGACCTCGGGCTTCGCAAGGCAGCGGGCAATGTTTCGACACACGCGCTCGAAGACATGGCGGAACGCTGGCGGCCCTGGCGCGGCTATGCGGCACTTCTTTTGTGGATGGTGCCCGAGGTCGAGGCGCGGGCGCTCGCAGCAGAATGATGGAGGAAGAGATGAAGCGATCCGTGCAAGGTGAACTCGCGGTGACGAGCCTCAAGACACCCATCGGGATTCTCCGGCTCGCAGCCAGCGAAGACGGGCTCGTCGCGGTGGTCTTTCCGCAAGAAAAAAAGAAGCGTGAATTTGCCGACACGCGCGGAGGCGATGCGGCGCAGGCGCATCTCGGCGCGGCGGTGAAGGCGCTTGAGGAATATTTCGCGGGCAGGCGAAAGGATTTCAGCGATCTGAAGCTCGCCCCGAAAGGCACCGAGTTCCAGCTCGGCGTGTGGAAGGCACTTCGCAAGATTCCCTTCGGCGCGACAAAGACCTATGCCGACATCGCGCGAACGATCGGCAATCCGAAGGCCATGCGTGCCGTGGGCCTCGCCAATGGGAAGAACCCGATCCCGATCATCGTGCCCTGCCACCGCGTCATCGGCGCGAATGGAACCCTGACCGGCTTCGGCGGCGGCCTGCCAACCAAGAAATGGCTGCTCGGCCATGAAGGCGTGGAGACGCCTGCCCTTCTCTAGGCCTTACACTTCGCCGCCGAAGATATTAAATAGAGCGCAGCTTCACCTTCTGCGGAGAGTTGCGAATGATCGCGCATGGCTATTTCGGGTTTGGCTGGCTCATCGTGGCCGTGCTCGACATTTACGCGATCATCAAGATCGCCCAGAGCAACGCTTCGGCTCTTGCCAAGGCGATCTGGATCGTCGTCGTGCTCGCGCTGCCGGTGCTCGGCCTTATTCTGTGGTTCCTGTTCGGCCCCAAGGGGTAAGGCGCCCCTACTCAAACAATCGCGCCAGATCAGGCTCGCCATTGCGCGGCAACGCGATGGTTTCGATACCGGCAAAGCGACGGATCGTCTCGACCGTCTCTTCCAGAGGCACGGGCGCGGAAAGCGACTCGCTCACCACGATGGCGCGGGGTTCGAGATCGTTGCGGCGCATGACGTCGAGCGTCGTCAGCGTATGGCTGATCGTGCCGAGATAGGAACCGACGACAAGCAGCGGCACGACGGAAGCGGGTTTCAGCGCAATCATCCAGTCGAGCACCGTCCGGCTGTCGTCGATGGGCACCATGAGGCCGCCTACGCCCTCGATGACCAGCGGGTCATGGATCGCCGCGCGGGCGAGGCAATGATGGACGAGTTCGCCGAAGTCGATCTCCGCGCCTTCGCGCCGTGCCGCCATGTCGGGCGAAAGCGCCGCCGTGAAACGCCAGCGCGAAACGATATCCGCATTGTCGAACTCGACGAGCTCGCCCAGCGCCTCAAGAAGCGCCGCCGGATCGCTGGCCGCGAAGCTTTCTTCATCGAGCCCGCTGACGATGGGCTTCAACGCGCGGACCGGAAGGCCCTTCGCCAGAAGCTGACGGACAAGCAAGGCGGAAACATAGGTCTTGCCGATATCGGTACCGGAAGACGTGACGAAGATGGTGCTCATTTTACTCGGCGGCCCGTTTCGGCAGGATGCGGTCGCGGACAAGGCCTGCGAGACGCAGGATATCTTCGTCCTTGTGTTCGGCCGTGAAGGTGAAGCGCAGGCGCGCCGTGCCCGCGGGCACGGTTGGCGGGCGGATGCCCGTGACGAGATAGCCTTCCGCTTCGAGCAGCGCCGATGCCTTCAGCGTTGCTTCGGCCTCGCCGATGACGAGCGGCACGATGGGGCTTTCCGGCGCAGGCAAATTGAGTTCGCGGGCGAAGAGAGCCGCCTTCTTAACCGGCAGCGCCGCATAGTCCGGGTTCTCCTCGATGACGTCGAGAGCCGCGATGGCGGCGGCGACGGAGGCAGGCGGGAGACCCGTCGAATAGATGAGCGTGCGGGCGCGGGTGCGGATGAGATCGACCACCGCTTTCGACGCACAGAGATAGCCGCCGTAAGAACCGATGGCCTTGGAAAGCGTGCCCATCTGCAAGGGCACATCGGCCTTCACGCCGGTGACGAAGCTGGAACCGCGCCCCTCGCCTACGACGCCGATGCCATGCGCGTCGTCGGTCATCAGCCAGGCGTCATGCGATTTCGCGAGCGACGCCATTTCATGCACGGGCGCGAGATCGCCATCCATGCTGAAAACGCCATCGGTCAGGATGAGGCAATGACGCGCCTTTCCGCGATGCGCGGCCAGAAGCTTCGCCAGATGCGCGAGATCGTTATGGCGGAAGATATGCGCTTCCGCGCCGGAGAGCTTCGTGCCCATGAGAAGACAGGAATGCGAAAGCTCATCGGCAATGATGACATCGCCGGGACCGACAAGCGCGGGCACGATGCCGAGATTGGCGAGATAGCCCGAGCCGAAGATCACACAGTCTTCCGCCTGCTTCAGTTTCGTGAGGCGCGCTTCGAGCACCGCGAACAACGGATGATTGCCGGTGACGAGGCGCGAGGCGCCGGAGCCCGTGCCGTAGGTTTCGATCGCCTCGATCGCCGCCTTCTTCACCCGCGGATGCTGCGACAGATTGAGATAGTCGTTGCAGCAGAAGGAAATGAGCTCACGCCCATTTCGCGTCGCGCGCACATTTTCGCGCCGGTCGGTCACCACCAGCCGGCGGCGCAGATTACGCGCCTCCAGTTCGGCGAGCTTGGCGGTTGCGAAGGCGTCGAGCGAAGACATTACGCATTCACCTGGATGACCGGCTTGCCGATGCTCTTGCGCTCCAGCAGGCCTTGCAACACGTCGCCCGCCTGTTCGAGCGGGAAGGTCGCCGCCGGCTCGGGATGAATCTTCCCTTCGACGACCCATTCGGTGAGCTTCTTCATCAACGGGATATTCGCCTTCGGATTGGCGCGGATTTCTCCGCCCCAATCGACGCCGACAAGAGAGGCGCGCTTCAGCAGCGCCAGATTGAGCGGCAGCTTCGGAATCTCGCCATTGGCAAAGCCGACGACGAGATGGCGGCCGCCCGGCGCAAGGCAGCGGAAGGCGGTTTCCGAATAGGCGCCGCCGACCGGATCGTAGACCACATTCACGCCGCGCTTTTCGGTCAGCGCATCGAGCGCTTTCCGCCATTCGGGATCGGAATAATCGAGCACTTCATCCGCGCCATGCGCCTTCGCGGCGGCGCGCTTTTCCGCAGAGGATGCCGCCGCGATGACGCGCGCGCCCATGGCCTTCGCCACGTCGATCGCCGCCATGCCGACGCCGCCCGCCGCGCCCAGCACCAGAACCGTCTCGCCGGGCTGGAGCTTGCCGCAATTCTCGAAACCATAAAGGGCGGTGCAATAGGAGACGAGAAAGCCCGCCGCCGCCTCAGCGCTCATCTCGTCGGGGATCGTGGAGCACATGGCCGCAGGCAGCGCCAGCTTTTCGGCGAGCGCGCCACGGCTCGACAGCGCCATCACGCGGTTGCCGATGAGCTCGCCCGGCAGCCCCTCGCCCACCGCTTCAATGGTGCCCGCGACCTCACTGCCCGGCACGAAGGGAAGCGGCAGCTTCACCTGATAGGTGCCGCGCACGAAGAGCGCGTCGACATAGCCGAGCCCCGCCGCCTCGACCGCGAGCAGAACCTCACCAGGGCCGGGAACAGGTTCCGGCGCTTCCTCGACGGCGAGGGTCCTGGGTTCACCATAATTGACGCAGCGTATGACGCGCATGGGAGGTAACTTTCGGATGTCATTGGGCTTTCGGAGCAGACCCTAGAGCGCGACAGGCAAAAGTGTAAGCGGTTTTTGCGCGCGAGGCCCCGCCTGTCCGGGCCCCGCCCTGCGCCTTGCAATGCGGGGAAAGCTGCCTATGCTGCGCTCCGACAATTATATTTCCACAAGGGAAAGCGCCTCCCATGACCATCCAGACACGCATCGACGAAGCCCAGCCGACGATCGCCGCCCGGACCGATCCGGACACGCTGCGTCACGACTGGACGCGCGAAGACGTGCAGGCGCTTTACGACCTTCCCTTCAATGACCTCCTCTTCGAGGCGCAGATCGTTCATCGCCGCTGGTTCAACGCGAACCAGGTGCAGAAGTCGACGCTGCTTTCGATCAAGACAGGCGGCTGCCCGGAGGATTGCGGCTATTGCGCGCAAAGCTCCAAGTTCGACACGGGCCTCAAGGCGACGAAGCTGATGGAAGTGCAGCGCGTGCTCGACGAGGCGAAGAAGGCGAAGGACGCGGGCGCCTCGCGTTATTGCATGGGCGCTGCCTGGCGTTCGCCGAAGGACCGCGACATGGACTCCATCGTCGCCATGGTCGAAGGCGTGAAAGCCATGGGCATGGAAACCTGCATGACGCTCGGCATGCTCTCTGTCGAGCAGACGATGCGCCTCAAGGATGCCGGTCTCGACTACTACAACCACAATATCGACACGTCGGAAGAATATTACAAAGAGATCGTCACGACACGGACCTTTGCCGATCGTCTCGAAACGCTGGAGCGCGTGCGCGAGGCGGGCATCAATGTCTGCTCCGGCGGCATTGTCGGCATGGGCGAAGGCAAGGATGACCGCGTCGGCATGCTGACGGCGCTGGCGAACCTGCCCGAACATCCGCAGAGCGTTCCCATCAACACGCTGATGCAGATCGAAGGCACGATGCTCGGCAAGTCCGAATCCATCGACCCGATCGACTTCGTGCGCACCATTGCCGTCGCGCGCATCATCATGCCGAAATCCGTCGTCCGCCTTGCGGCAGGCCGCGAGAACATGACCGAAGAGGCGCAGGCGCTCTGCTTCCTCGCGGGCGCCAATTCGATCTTCATCGGCGAGAAGCTGCTCACCACGAAGAACCCGGAAGCGGACAAGGACGAGCGCCTGTTCAGGAAGCTCGGCCTCGAACCGATGCCCGCACATAGCTGCCCGTCGGAGAAGTAATTCATCGCCTGCCCGCGTCATGACCGGAAACACCCGGCCATGACGCCTGTGAAACAGCTACCCCACCGCCAGACCAGCGCCGAGCGTTGCGCGCCAGTGCCGCAGGCGCTCCTTCAGCGCAGTGTCGAGCAGATAGCCCGTCAGATCCTCGTCCTCGATGCGCTCGACGATCTCATAGGCGAAGGACTGTTCGCCTTCGGCATTCCAGACCGTCTGCAACGCCTTGTTCGGATGCGAGCCGAGGCGCAGCGAGAACCGGATACCGTTCTGTTGCGCGTCGAGATTGCGGCTCGGCGCAACCCATACCTCGCCCGTCGCCACACAGCGCAGCGCATAGATGCCGGGCGAGGACTTTCTTTCCTTATAGGCCTTGATCAACTCTTTCCTGAGTTCGCCCTTCATGGCTGAACCTCTCTCGCGCGTGACAATTGCCGCGCGACGCTTGCCGAAAGACGGGCACGCGCGACCATGTCGCGCGGGTGCACCCAATCGCGGCCGATCAGCTCCCAGTCGGGATCGGCAGTGTCGATCCCCTGATCGGCCAGAAGCTCCGCGCCGCAGATGACAAACTGGCTTCTGAAGGGAAAGAGAAAGCGCCGCGGACGCGCTGCGAGCACGGCCTCGGCTTCCTCATAAGTCGTGAACCAGAGATTGATGAAGAAGGAGGCGTGCAGGCCGAAGAGCTGCTCGGGGTTGAAGGTGGCGCGGAGGCGCGCGTCGGCTTCGGCCTTCATGTGCCGCCAGTCGTCGAATCCAGCCTCGACCGCGATCGCGTCGAGCGCGTGCTTGTGCTGCACACGCTCGCGTTCTGCCAGGATTTCCTCCGGCGATTTCGCAGCCCAGTAGGACGCGCGGCGGATACGGGCGGCGGCGCGAAGGGCGAGCGTCTCGTCGCCACCGCAAAGCCGCTTGAGAAGCAGGCTCGCCTTGCGTTTCGATATTTCGATGTCATGGAAGCGTGTGTCACTGCGCACGGAATTCTCCTGTTTTCACGATTGCCATCGGCCCGAAGCAACGGCAAGCAAACTGGAGCAGCGTCAGTGGTCGGCGATCTCGGGCCGCGGTCGCGGCCGGTACGCAAGCGAGGGTGAGAAACTCTTTGTCGGGCGGCGGCGCCCCTCGCGGCACCGGCTGGCAATATAGGCGGGCGGGCGCCGCTTGCCAACCTGCCCCCTGTCGTCTTCTTGCCACCTTCGGCGGAAATCCGGCTATGTTGCGCCCAAATAATCGCCCGAAAGCGAATACACATGCCCTTTCCGCCCCGCAATCCCCTGCTGAACGACGTGCCACGCTGGCTTGAAGAAGGCGCGGCCCATCTCTGGCTGCCTTACACGCAGATGCAGACGGTGCCGATGCCACTGCCCGTGGTGAAGACCGATGGCGTGCGCCTGACGTTGGCCGACGGGCGCGAACTCATCGACGGCACATCCTCCTGGTGGACGGCAGCGCATGGCTATAACCATCCGCATATCCGGCAGGCGGTGACGGCGCAGCTCGAACGCATGCCGCATGTGATGCTGGGCGGGCTGGCGCATGAGCCCGTCATGACGCTTGCGACAAGGCTCGCGAAGCTCCTGCCCGGCGATCTCAACCACACGTTCTTTTCGGAATCGGGCT
>DAIEIL010000078.1 GCA_027352645.1 Rhodobiaceae bacterium
AGCGGTGTCGCGACCGCCGAGGCCATCGTTTCCGGGTCGGCGCCGGGAAGCGAGGCGGAGACGGAGATCGTCGGAAAATCGACGGCGGGCAATTCGCTCGTCGGCAACTGCATGTAGCCGAAGGCGCCGAAGAGCACGACCGCGACCATGACGAGCGTCGTCATGACCGGGCGGTGGATGAAGACCTCGGAAATATTCATGAGGCCGCCGGTCCCTTCGCAGCGATCTTGACGCCCATGCCCGGCGCGACGCGAAGCTGGCCGTCAACGATCACGTTTTCGCCTTCCGTCACCGCCCCGTCGATGGCGGTGAGGTCGCCGGCCTGATCGAGCACGGTGATGTTGCGCAGTTCGACTTTCATCGCGGGGGTGACGACATAGACATATTGTCCATCCTGACCGGTATTCACCGCGTCGCGCGGAACCGCGATCACCCGCTTCAGATCGTCGATGCGGACGCGCACATCGACATATTCGCCGGGCACGAGCCGCATGTCGGCGTTGTCATAGGTGGCGCGAAGTTCGATCGTGCCGCTTGCCGCGTTGATCGTGTTGCCGATGAAGTCGATCGGCGCGACGACCTCGCCGTCTTTCTCGCCATGCGTCTTGAGCGAAGCAACAAGGCTCTTGCTTGCCAATGCCTGCTGGAGCTTCGGCAGGTTCTGCTGGGCGAGCGCGAAGGAGATTTTCACCGGCTGGATCTGCGTCACGGTGACGAGCGGCGTTCCGCTCGCAGAGGTGATGATGTTGCCGACATCGACGAGATAGGGCCCCGTCTTGCCGTCGATGGGCGAACGGATTTCGGTGTAGCCGAGTTGCAACTCTGCCTGATCGACGGCGGCGCGGTCCGCGGCAACGGTGCCCGCCAGCGCCTTCGACTGGGCGATCGCCGCGTCGCGCGTCTGCTCGGAGACATAGCCGTTCTTGACGAGCTTGTTGGCGCGGCCGAGGTCGAGCTGCGCGTTGGCGAGCTGCGCCTCGTCGCGCTGGAGGTTCGCGCGCGCGGCGCGGAGCGCTGCCTCGTAGGGTGCGCGATCGATCTGGAAGAGGAGGTCGCCCTTGCGGACGAGCTGCCCTTCCTTGAAGCCTGCGCCGACGATCTCCCCGTCGATGCGCGACTTCACCTGGACCGTGGCATTGGCGACGACCGTGCCAACCGCCTGCGCGTAAACGGGAATGTCGCGTCGCTGCGCCGGCGCAATGGCGACGGAGGGCGTGTCCGCGCCCTTGCCCTTGTGCGATGCCTCGCCGACGAAATAATTGCGCGCCAGAAACCCCGCGACGAGGACGGCGCCTGCAACGATGAGAATGATGCGGGGGGAGATCCTGCGGCTGCCGATACTCTTGCTATCACTGGTCATTGATTTTCCGCGCCATTTTGGGCCGCTCTCGCGCGTCCAACGCGCGGACCGGTCGCTTCCCGTCGCGCGTCGGCAAGCGATCGCCATATTCGTCGTTATCGACCGCTCCGCGCTCCCCGGTCAATCGCGATGAGCGAAGCGGGAGGTGACTTCATGGAATTGTCATGCCTTGCCCCCGGACAGGGGGCAAAGCGCTTGACGGCGGCGGGTCCAATTTGTACTAAACGGTACAAATTGGACCAATCGGTACAAACAGGAGGGTTTCCATGTCGCCGCGTCCGCCTCTGCCGCCCTTCACCGCCGAAACTGCCGCCCAAAAGGCTCGCCTTGCCGAAGACGCCTGGAACAGTCGCGACCCGTCGCGCGTCGCGCTCGCCTATACGGAGGGGAGCGTCTGGCGCAACAGGGCCGAGTTTGTGACGGGTCGGGCGGAGATCATCGAGTTTCTCAGCCGCAAGTGGCGCCGCGAAATCGAATATCGGCTCATCAAGGAAGTCTGGGCATATGAAGGAAATCGCATTGCCGTGCGCTTTGCCTATGAGTGGCGCGACGATTCCGGCCAATGGTTTCGGTCCTACGGCAATGAGAACTGGGAATTCGACGAGGAAGGCCTGATGCGTCGCCGCTTCGCCAGCATCAACGATCTGCCCATCGCGGAAGACGAGCGCAGATTCCACTGGCCGCTCGGCACCCGGCCGTTGGGTCATCCGGGCCTTTCCGATCTGGGGCTTTGAGGTCGATGTCCAGAAAACCCGTTGAACGTGGCGATCTGCCGCCGCTCCTTGCGGAGGTCTTTCGCAAGCATGGCTATGAGGGCGCGAGCCTGGCCCTCATCAGCGAGGCGACGGGCCTCGGCAAGGGGAGCCTCTACAACTTCTTTCCCGGCGGAAAGGAGGAGATGGCTGCCGCCGTGCTCGCCGACGTGGATGCATGGTTCGAGGGCAATGTCTTCGCGCCCCTGCGCGACAAAGCCGACGCGGAGACGGCCATTTCCGGCATGCTGGATGCCGTCGATGCCTATTTCCGCTCGGGTCGGCGCATCTGTCTGGTGGGGGCCTTTGCTCTCGACGATGCGCGCAGCCGCTTCGCCGAGCGCATACGCGGCTATTTCGCGTCCTGGGTCGATGCGCTCGCCGCCGCGCTCGCGCGGGCAGGGCGGAAAGATGCCGCTGCGCTGGCCGAGGAGGCCGTGAGCCTCATTCAGGGCGCCATCGTTCTGTCGCGGGCGCTTGGCGATACGGGAACCTTCGACCGGACTATTCGGGGTCTGCGGAAGCGACTGACCGCCCGGCGGCAGGCGTAGAGCCGCTCCGCTTCGCTCCCGGCCTAGGTGCTTCGCGGCGTATTGCCTCGGCGCTGCGATAGATATTGCAAATCATTCGCAAACACGATAGCCAACAGGTTCATAGAGGCAACATGCCGTGCGGTGCGCAGTGCCGGATTTGGTTGGTTACGGGTCATGGTCATCATAGACACGAGGTCGAGCAGGGGCGGGGCGGGCGGTGGCCGCGCGGGCGCGCAGGGCCCGGAAATCTGGTTTCGGTCGGGCACTGAGCGGCCGGGACTCTTTCCTGGTCTGGCCCGCGTGCTTGAAGCCTTCTTCACCCGCTACCGCAAATTCCTGCCCTACGTTCATCTGGGCATGTTCGTCGCCTTCCTCGTCGCTATCGTCCTTCCGCTCTTCCTTCCGCTTCCCCCGGAAGACGCGACGCCGCTCAACAATTTCACGGTCGCCGTCAATTTCGCCTTCTGGGGCATCTGGTTCCCGCTCGTCTTCCTTTCGGTGATCTTCACCGGACGCAGCTGGTGCGGCGTGCTCTGTCCGATGGGCGCGGCGTCGGAATGGGCGAACAAGGTCGGCTTGCAGCGGCAGATCCCGCGCTGGATCAAATGGGAAGGCACGCCCATCGTCAGCTTTCTCATCATCACCATTCTCGGCCAGACGGTCGGCGTGCGCGATCATCCGCTCGGCATTGCCGAGGTCTTCGGCGGCACGCTGCTCGCGGCCATCACGATGGGCTTCATCTATGGCCGCAAGAAGCGCGCATGGTGCCGTCACGCCTGTCCCATCGGGTTGCTGCTCGGTGTCTTCTCGCGCCTCGGCGCGGTGCAGTTCGCGCCCAAGAGCAAGCATCCGGGCGGTGACGCCTATGCCGAGCGCGGCATCTGCCCTACCATGATTTCGATCCCGCGCAAGGAAGAGTCGCGCCACTGCATCGAGTGCTTCCGCTGCGTGAAACCGTCCTCGCCCGGCGGTCTCTTCCTGCGTCTGCGTACGCCCGGCGAGGAGGTCGCGAAGATCCGCGACCACAATCCGAACGCCGCCGAAGTCTGGTTCCTTTTCGTCGGCACGGGCGCGGCGCTGGGCGGCTTCCTCTGGCTCATCCTGCCGAGCTATCAGACGTGGCGCATGGCGCTCGGCACATGGGCAATCGACCACAACATGTTCTGGGTCGGCGAGCCGGGTCCGTGGTGGCTGATGAGCGTGCATCCGGAAGCGCGCGAGGTTTTCACCTGGCTCGATTTCACGATGATCGTCGGCTACATGCTCGGCTGGGCCACGCTTCTCGCCGCGGGTCTCGCGCTCGCGACCGGTCTTTCGTCTTGGATCGCCGGACGCCTCGGTGGCGAAGGCAGCTTCCGCGCGCGCTTCGTCGAACTCGGTTATCAGTTCGCGCCGGTGGCGATGGTTTCGCTTCTTCTCGGCCTCGGCGGCAAGCTCTTCGACACTGCCGTGGCAGCTGGCGCGCCCGCCGCTCTTGTCGGCGATTTCAAGGCCGCGCTTCTCGCCGGCGCAACGCTTTGGGGCCTCGTGCTCGGTGCCCGCATTCTCGCGCGTCAGGGCGTCCCGTTTTATTCCCGGCTGCTCGCCCTCGCCCCCGGCCTCGCGGGCAGCATCTTCATCGTCTTTTCCTGGTGGCCCGCCGTCGTGGGCGCCTGAGCTTCTTCGTTCACGTCAAAAGGACCGATGCCATGACATCTCTGAAACAGCGTCTCGCGGTCTTGCCGCTCGCCTTGTCGCTCGCGGCGATTGCCACGCCCTCCCTTGCGGGCGAAGTGGCCGTCGGCAATCCGGTCGAGAAGAACGGCATGAACATCGCCGCCGTCTATCTGCAGTCGGTCAAGATGGCGCCGGACCTTCCCGGCATGGACAAGCCGACCGACATTCACCTCGAAGCAGACATCAAGGCACTGCATGGCAATGAGAACGGCTTCCGCGAGGATTCGTGGATTCCCTATCTGACGGTCACCTACACGATCGAGAAGATCGGCTCGAACTGGAAGTCATCGGGCCTCTTCCTGCCCATGTGCGCCAATGACGGGCCGCACTATGGCGACAACGTCAAGCTCGACGGCGCGGGCAAGTACAAGGTCACTTTCAACATTCAGCCGCCCGCCTATAACGGCTTCTACCATCACGTCGACAAGGAGACGGGCACGAAGGAATGGTGGGAGCCCTTCCAGGTGTCCTGGGACTTCGCCTATGTCGGCACCGGCAAGAAGGGCGGCTACTGACGTCTCGCGATATGGCGCAATGAAAAGGCCCGCCGGAGATTTCCGGCGGGCCTCTTTGTCATAAGACGGTCGGCTCAGCGCAAGCTCAGCTGCACTTGCCGTCCTTCTTGCAACCCATATAGGCGCCTGCCGCCGCGCCCACTGCGCCGCCGACGATTGCGCCCGTGGCGAGGCTCGTGCCGGCGACCGCCGTCGCTGCAAGGCCGATCGCGCCGCCGATGGCGCCGCCCGAAAGGGCACCCTGAGTCGTGTTGTCCTGATTGGTGCAGGCAGTCGTACCCAAAAGCGCCAGTACCGCTACGATTGTCACTGCTTTTCTCATCGAAACCTCCGTGCATGCGCCCCCCTCAGAGCGCGAACCTTTCAGCGACGCGAATCGCTTCCGGCCGCTTCGCTAAGATCGAAGGCTCGCAGTCATTCCGGTCGAGAATGTGGCTGAAATCTGGCAATAAGGCGGACTTGTGTTGAAGCCCTTGCTCGCGGAAACTCCCGGCGTGACCAGATCAAGACCCTCATCGAGGCCCGGCCGAGCGGCGCGGCGGCCCGCCAAAGCGCCCCGCAGCAGGTTCCGCAGAGTGGTCGGCAATCTCCTGCTGCTGCTCTTCGTCGCTCCGGCGCTGGTCATTCTTCTCTATCGCATCGTCCCGCCGCCGGTGACGCCCCTGATGCTCATCCGTCTGATCGAGGGTTATGGCCTCTCGAAGGACTGGGTGCCGCTCTCGCAGATTTCGCCCAATCTTCAGCGCGCCGTCATTGCCTCCGAGGACGCGAAATTCTGCCGGCATCGCGGTTTCGACTGGGACGCGGTCGACAATGCGATCGAGCGATTGCAGCAGAAACATCGGCGCGTGCTGGGCGCCAGCACCATCAGCATGCAGACCTCGAAGAATCTCTTTCTCTGGCCGGGGCGCACCTTCCTGCGCAAGGGCGGCGAGGCCTATCTGACCGTCTGGCTCGAAGCGCTGCTGCCGAAGAAGCGCATTCTCGAACTCTATCTGAACGAGATTGAATGGGGCCCGGGGATCTATGGTGCGGAAGCTGCGGCGCAGGCCTATTTCGGCGTGAGTGCGGCCCGGCTCACGTCCCATCAGGCTGCGCTGCTGGCGGCAGTGTTGCCAAACCCGCTCAAATGGCATCCCGACCAGCCGGGCGACTGGACTCGCGCCCGTGCCTATACGATCGAGGCGCGCATGCAAAGCGTGGCGCTGGGCAAAAACACGCCCTGTCCGTGATCCGGATGGAGAGTTCAGCCCTCGTGCGCCGGTTCGGCTTCGGCGGGTGCGGTGCCGAGGCTTGCCGCGGCGAGCGCGCAGAGTTCCGCCTCGGTGCGTGAAATCTGCCAGCCGGCGATCTCCACCATATCGTCATGCATGAATTCATCGCGCACCCGCGCCCCGATGGCGGCGCGCATCACGTCAGGCGAGTCGCCTGGATGCCAGCCATGCGAGCGCAGTCGCTTGGCGATCTTCTGCGCGAAGGTGGAGGTGTTCCCGCTGCGCTCGGTCGACACCATCCATTGCCGTCCGACCTCGGCGGCCCGCGCCGGATCGGCAAGCGTGGCGATGAGTTCGTCGGCAAGCGTCTGCCGCTCGCGGTCGAGTAGCGGCAATGCTGCGGGGAGTGCGGCCGCTGCGAGGCCGGCGCCGGTCAGGACCAGAAGCTGACGGCGAGAGATGGCGTCCGACATCGTCAAACCCCCCTCGAAAAGCGAGTCTGGACGTGATCGGCGAGCCGGAGCGCCAGCGCGACGATGGTGAGCGTCGGGTTGACGGTCGACGAGGTTGTGAAGACGGAACTTCCCGCGACATAGAGATTTTCCACGCCGTGAACCTTGCAGTTGGCGTCGACGACGCCCTTGCGCGGGTCCGCGGCCATGCGGGTCGTGCCCATGTGGTGGTTGCCCCAACCCTCGGCCTCGTCCCATTTGTCGCGGTCGGGCAGGCGAATGCGCACACGGCCTTCGCCCCAGGCGCCGAAGGCGCGGGCCAGAGCATCGATGTTATGGCGCAGATTGGCGCGGTCGCTGGACGAGAGGCGCCAGTCGATCTTCGTGCGGTTGAGGCCGAGCGAATCCTTTTCGGTCGAGAGCGTGATGCGGCTGTCGGGGTTCGGCGCCTGCTCGGTTGCGCAGCCCGTGCCATAGCGCACGGCAAGCACCGGACTTTCGCTCGCCCTGGAACTCGTCGAACGGATGAGCTGCGCGAGGCCCGGCTCGATGTCGCGGGAAGGTTCCGTGTCCTTTTCCTCCACGTCGATGTCGGTGCGGATCTCTTTCTGCTTATAGAATGTTATGACCGTGCCGAGGCGGCGGTTCTTGCGCAGATATTCGGCCGTGAACATGAAGACGCCGCGGACGCTGGCGCCGGCCGACTTCGTGTAGGTCTGGTAATAGGGGGCGACGAGGGACGGATCGGTGATCATGATCTCGCAGGGCCGCTCGATATGGGGGTGCTCCATGAAGTATCGCCCCACGAGCCCGCGGCTATTGCCGAGCCCCGCCTTCTCGACGCTGTTCGACAGGAGCAGCATGCGCGCATTCTCGATGCCGCCGGTCGCAAGGATCACCGTTTGAGGGCGCACCTCGAAGCGGCGGCCGGTCAGCGTGCCGACGCGGAGCCGTTCCACCTTCGTCGCCTCGGCATTGGGCACGATCTCCATCACGTTGGAGTTGAGATAGGTCTTGATGTTCGAGGCCTTCTCGATGTCCTGACGATAGGTCCAGCCGAAGCGCGTGGGCGGGCTGTATTCGAACCAGCGCGTCATGACCTCGCGGCCAAGGTCGAGCGGCATGTACTTGCCGCCCTCCGAAAAGGCGGCCGGATCGTTGTATATGAAGGGGCCGACCTGGCAGACTTCATTGGCCCTCACATAGTAAGGGTCGAGATCGGCGCGTGAGATCGGCCAGCCGGAATGCGGCACCCAGTCGCGCTGCTCGAAGTCGATAGGCTCGAAGGGCCGACACCAGCCGCCCCAGTGGTTGGTCGATCCGCCGAAATAGCGAAGTCGTGAGGTGTCGAGCGTATAGGGGATGCCCACGCTTTCGCCGGAATAGAGATCCTGCGTATCGGGCTCGAAATCGAGGCCGCCGCTCTCGATGAGCACAACGCGCGCATCGGTGTTGCGAAGGGCACGGGCGATCGAGATGCCCGCCGCGCCGGCGCCGATGATCGCGATTTCCGCCTCGACGATGGTGCCGTCGGGGACGTTGCGGCCATCGATGAACATCTGCTCGCCCCTTTCGGCGTTTGGGTTACCGGTCCGGAACCGCGCATTCAGCACTCGCGCCGGGGCGAGGTCGTGAATAATCCACGGTCTAGTTTCCTATCTTTTCCGCACGTGTCAATTTTACGACCGAACGGCGGAATTCCAGCGGCGGGGTGTGGGTATTTGCGCAGGGTGCCGCCGCGAAATCGCCGGTTTGCGAGGTGTTTTGGACTGGACCGGGCTTGAGGCTCTGTGTCAGGTTTCTCCCCAAAGAAAAACCCCCTCCCGGCTGGTAGGGCAGGCCCCCTGGCAGGGCTGCCCGCGCCGACGGCCTCGTTGAGAATCGCCCTTGATCCGGGCGGCGAGGCCGCAAGGCACCGGGCTTGGGAACGCCATCACAAGGAGGACGACAATGACCGATTATCTGAAATTCTACATCAATGGCCAGTGGGTCGACCCGGTCCAGCCGAAGACGCTCGACGTCATCAACCCGGCGACCGAAGAGTCGATCGCCAGGATCAGCATGGGCACCAAGGCCGACGTCAACAAGGCCGTCGCCGCCGCGAAGGCCGCCTTCCCGAAATTCTCGACCACGACCCGTCAGGAGCGCATCGAGCTTCTGCAGTCGATCATCGCCGTCTATCAGAAGCGCTATGCCGACATCGCCGCGGCGATCACCGCCGAAATGGGTGCGCCGGTAAAGCTCGCTCAGGTCGCGCAGGCCGCCATGGGCATCGCGCATCTCAACACCAATCTCGAACTCCTGAAGAACTACGAGTTCGAATACGACAAGGGCACCACGCATATCGTGCGCGAGCCGGTCGGCGTCTGCGGTTTCATCACGCCCTGGAACTGGCCGATTAACCAGATCGCCTGCAAGGTTGCGCCCGCGCTCGCCGTCGGCTGCACCATGGTGCTGAAGCCGTCGGAGGTCGCTCCGATCAACGCCTACCTCTTCGCTGAAGTGCTGCATGAGGCGGGCGTCCCGGCGGGCGTCTTCAACCTCATCAATGGCGATGGCGTCGATGTCGGCGCGCCGCTCTCGGCCCATCCCGATGTCGACATGGTGTCCTTCACCGGTTCGACCCGTGCGGGCATTCTCGTCTCGAAGGCGGCTGCCGACACTGTCAAGCGCGTCGCGCTCGAACTCGGCGGCAAGTCGGCCAACATCGTTCTCGACGATGCCGACCTCAACAAGGCCGTCTCCAGCGGCATCTACACGATGATGTCGAACTCGGGTCAGTCCTGCAACGCGCCCTCGCGCATGCTCGTTCCGGCCGCTCGCCAGGACGAGGTGATCGAGATCGCCCGTGCGACGGCGGCGACCGTTAAGGCGGGCGATCCGCTGGCTGAAGGCACGGCCATCGGCCCCGTCGTCTCGGAAGTGCAGTACAACAAGATCCAGGCGCTCATCCAGAAGGGCATCGAGGAAGGCGCGACGCTTGTCGCCGGCGGTCTCGGCCGTCCGGAAGGCGTGAACAAGGGCTACTTCGTCCGTCCGACCGTCTTCGCCAATGTCACCAACGACATGACGATTGCGCGCGAGGAAATCTTCGGCCCGGTCCTCGCGATCCTGCCCTACAAGGACGAGCAGGAAGCGGTCAGCATCGCCAACGACACGGTTTATGGCCTGTCGGGCTATGTGCAGTCGGGGTCGGTCGAGCATGCCCGCAAGGTTGCCTCGCAGCTCCGTACCGGCAACGTGCATCTGAACGGTGCAGGTCCGGACCTCAACGCGCCCTTCGGCGGCTACAAGCAGTCGGGCATCGGTCGCGAATGGGGCGAGTTCGGCTTCGAGGAGTTCCTCGAGGTGAAGGCCGTCCTCGGCTACAGCGCCGCCTGATCTTCCGTTCAGGAATGCGAATTGAAACCGGCGCCCGCAAGGGCGCCGGTTTTTCTTTGGCCGCAGCCTGCGACAAATGGGTTGGCGCGAAGGCGGTCTTTGTCATCGCATCGTCATTTGGCCGTTCTAGCTCTAATGAGGCATGGCTTCGCGATTGAGGGCAATCAAGGCTGTGCCTGTGCAAGCACCGATAATGGCTGCAATCCTTGGTGAACAGAGAGCGCCCTGCCCGTGCCCGTAAAAAGCCTCATGATGGACGAACTCGGCGAGAGGGCGTTGCTCCTGCCGGATCTGCTTGCCGAGGCGCTCGCCGCCAATGACCGCGTCAAGTTCCTGCTGACGCTGATGCAAACGGCGGAACGCCGTGCCGATCGACCGGACGGCCCTGTGCCCGATCTCTCCGCCGAGCGCCACGCCGCGGGCCTTACAGACGGGTCTCTCGACCGTTGTCTCGCGGATGTGCGGCGCGATGCTGATGGCGCTCTCCATCTTCCCGGCGCGGCCAGCCTGCGTCAGGCCGTGCTCGATGGCATCGCGGCCATGCGCTCACCGCTGGCGCTGGCTGGTCTTTCAGCCTGTGAGGGCTTCTCCGCGCGCGAGGCTGCGCTCGCCGCAGCATTGCCCGCCTTCGACGATGACCGCGTACCCCCTGGTGTCGTGGATGCCATTACGTCGGCCGAGCGGGGGCGGGGGGACAGCCTCCACATCCTCGTCATGGACCTCCACAAGGCGCTCAATGCGCTGCAGGGCGAACTGTCGGAAGAAAGCATCGACGGCGCCAGAGTCTGGCGCATCGACGAGGGAGACCGCCCGCTCGTCGTCGCCTTCATGCGCGGTCTCGGCGAAACGGCGCCGCTCAAATTCGACCATCCAGGCCTCGGCACCACGGCGACGCGGGCGGGCGGGAAGCTCGTCATCCAGAACGACATTGGCACGAATGACGCGCATGTGCTCGTCATTCATGTGGAGGGACTGGCGGTCACGCTGACCTATACCGACATTCATACGCAGCGCGCCACCTTCTTCCAGAGCCTCTTCAAGCCCTTCGGTGTCCGCTGGGACGACACGCGCACACGGCAGGGCGAGCAGGTCAATGAAAAGGAAAATTATTATCTCTGCGTCGGCCGTTACGATGCGCCGGACCGTGCATCGCTCGAGCGGTATCTCGCCTTTCTCGGCTCGCGCATCGTCTTTCTTATCGACTGGAACCACACGCGCAAGCTCTTGCGCGAATTTCTGTCAAAGCATGATGGTGTCAGGCTTCTGAAATGGGCGGCGGAAAACAATATTGGCCATCGCGGATTCCTGAAGCTTGGCGGCGAGCAGCTTCTCTATGAAGCCATTGAGTTCGCGCAACAAACGCTCCGCTACGGCGAAAAGCTGCATGAAGCGCTGGGCGCGGAGCAGGCGCTCGACTACCTGAAATTCGTGCTCCGCGTGTCGACCGAGGGGCTTGTGCAGGGGCGGTCGGAGCGCTTCATTCGCGATGAAGTAAAAACGGAACTGGCGCGCCGTTTCAGTGGCGTACAGGCAAGTCTTCTTTCGGTCGCTTCAGCTCATGCCACGCTGATCTTCGAACTGGCGACAGGTCTTCGCGATGGGCTGCTCGCCTTTGGCGAAGGTGGCACCGATCTCGATGCCGCCGCAGCGCGGGCGCAGCATTGGGAACAGGAAGCGGACGCGCTGGTCAGCCGTGTGCGTTCGCTGGTGCGCCGCATGCACAAGCCGGAAGTCTATCGCGATCTCCTGCATGAAGCGGACGACGCCGCCGATGCGCTTGAGGAGGCGGCTTTCGTCGCCTCCTTCCTGCCGAAGCTTGGAGTGCCCGCGGATCTGCTCATGCCTGTCAGGCGGCTCGCCGATCTTCTCGTTGAGGGCACGCAGGAAACGGTGAAGATGTTCGAGGCGGCCGGGCAGGTGCGCCGCGACGGCGCGCGCGAGGATTTCGACGATTTTCTTCAGGCTGTCGACCGTCTCTCACGCATCGAGCACGAAACCGACCGGGTCGAGCGCGAGGCGCGCGGACTGCTGTTGATGCAGGCGCCGGATTTTCGTGTGCTCGAACTCGTTGGGACGTTGGCTGGGCTCCTCGAAGGCGCGGCAGATGCCTTGTCGCGCACGGCGCTAATGCTGCGCGATCATCTCGTCAACGATGTCATGGCCGGGTAGACGATGTCCCTCGACAAGCACCTGTTCTTCATTCTGGCCGGGAAGCCCATGCCCGCTTCGGCGAGTGCTGCGACCATGGGGTCCAAGGCTTATGGACTGATGCGTCTGGCGCGGCTCGGCCTCGATGTGCCTCCCGCCTTCGTGATCGGAACGGATATCTGCCGGTCCTATCTTTCGCACGGCAAACTCCCCGACGGAACGCGCGAGCTTCTCGCGCGAGGCCTGCGCGAACTCGAAAGTGCGACCGGCCGGAGTTTCGGCGGTGCCCGGCGCCCACTTTTCGTTTCCGTGCGGTCCGGCGCTCCGGTCTCGATGCCCGGCATGATGGAGACCGTCCTCAATATCGGCTTAAGCGAGCAGACGGTGCGCGGCTTCCTTCGCATGACGGGCAATCCTCGACAGGTTCAGGACAGCTACCGTCGCCTTGTGCGTGATTTCACGGAAGTCGTGCGCGAGGCTGATGCGGCGCCCTTTGACGCGCTGGCTGACGCGCGCGTGGAGGAGGAGCAGCTTTCAAGCGCGCGCGATCTGGACAGCCATGCCCTTGCCGCGATTGCGCAGGAATCTCTGTCCCTGTCGCTGGCGCTTACGGGCGAGCCCTTTCCGCAGGATCCGATGGAGCAACTCGTCGCCGCGGTCGAGGCCGTCTTCCGATCCTGGGTGAGCGACAAGGCGGAGCGCTACCGCAAGCTCAACGGCATTGATGCGAATATGGGCACGGCCGTCACCGTCCAGGCCATGGTCTTCGGCAATATGGGCGCGACCTCCGGCGCGGGTGTTGGCTTTACGCGCGATCCCGCGACGGGCGAGAACCGCCCCTATCTCGATTTCCTGTTCAACGCGCAGGGCGAGGATGTCGTCTCCGGCCGTCATGCGGTTCACGACACAGAACGCCTGCCGCAGCGCCTTCCCGCTGTCGCGGACGAGCTCATGCGCATGAAGGATGTTCTCGAGACCGAATTTCACGACATGCAGGATTTCGAATTCACTGTCGAGGATGGGCGGCTCTATCTCCTTCAAACCCGCAACGGCAAGCGCATGCCATGGGCGGCGCTACGCATGGCGATCGACATGGTGCAGGAAGGCGTGATCTCTCCTGCGGAGGCGCTGAGGCGGCTTGACGGGATCGCGCTCGACAAGCTGGAGCGTCTGCGCTTTGCGGGTAGCGGCGATGTATCACCGCTCGCGCAGGCAGTTCCGGCAAGCATCGGTACGGCCGTCGGACATATCGTCTTCGATCCGAAGCGCGCGGCTGAATTTGCTGCAGAAGGAAGGCCCGCCATCCTCGTGCGCGACGACATTTCGACCGGCGATATCGAGGGCATAGCGGCTGCCGATGGCGTGCTCACGGCGGCGGGCGGTCGCACGTCGCATGCCGCTGTGGTGGCGCGGCAGCTCGGCAAGGTCTGTCTGGTCGGTTGCTCGGCGCTGCGCATTCTGCCGGAGAAAGGGCTTTGCGCCATTGGCGGGCAAGAATTCCGCGAGGGCGATCAATTGACGCTCGACGGTGATATGGGCCGCGTCTTCGCGGGCGCCCTGTCGGTCGTTCGCGAACGGCCCGAGGCGGCGCTGGCCGAGGTCGAGCGCTGGCGTGCGGAGAGTGAAGCGGATCTTCAGTGAAACAGACCGCGCTGTCGGGGCTCGCCAACGGCGAAGAATACGAGCGTAAAAGCCGCGCTCAGCATCAGCGTCGAAATCGAGAAGACGGCGACGAATGAAGAACTGTCGGCAATGAGACCGCCGAGCAGCGGCCCGACTGCCATCATCGAGGAGGTCGCCGTGTTCAGGATGGCGATCCGCATGGCCAGATCCTCGCGTGCGCCGAATTCGAGGATCATGTTCTGCGTGCTGTTCTGAAAGCCCGCCTGGCCGGCGCCGAGTCCGGCGAAGACGGCAACGAGCGGCCAGAGCGAGTGCATGCCTATCAGCACCAGGGTCGAGAGTGCCCAGAGGCCGACCGAGGCGAGGAAGACGATGCGGTTGCCGATGCGGTCGGCGAGCGATCCCCAGATCAGATTGGCGCCGGTTTGCGAAAGGAGGAAGGCCGTCGATAGTACGCCGAGCGTCGTGCCGGAGAGGCCGATCGCCTTGCCGGCGTAAAGCACATAGAAGGGCACGGCGAGTGTTCCGAGTGCGGCAAGGCTTGATGCGACGACGAAGCGCGCAAGCTCGCGGTCGCCGCGCAAGATGTCCGGGATTTCGCGAAGGCGCAGCAGAAAGCTTGTGCGTGGCCGCACTTCGGGCGAGTCGGGTTCTCGGACCAGCATAAGCATGGTGAGGCCGATGGAGGTCAGCGCGAAGGCGGCCAGGAAGGTCGTCGCATAGCCGTTGCCGAGCGCGTGAGCCTCGACAAAATATTTGCCGCCGATATAGGCGACGCCGGCAGCCGTGAGCCCTGCGGCAAAATTGCGGAAGCCGGTGAGCCGGCCGCGCAGTCTGAGCGGGATCACCTTTGCCATCAGCAGCTGGAAGATAACCGACTGCACACCGTTGAAGAGACCGAAGAGACAGAGAAAAACGCAGGCGAAAATCAACGCCCAGTGGTCGGGCAGAAAATATCCGCTGAGCGCGAGGCCCAGTACGCCACCGCGCATGCCCCAGCCGACGAGAAGACCCATCGACAGCACGCGTTTCCTGTGTTCGACCAGCGTCGCCCCGAGCGTCGAGGAGAGCGCATTGCCTAGCCACTGCGAGGCGAGCGCAAGGCCGACCGCGAATTCGGAACCGGAGAGAAGATAGATATAGGCCGGTACGAAAGTCGGCGCCGTAACCAGGCGAAAACCCGTTTGCCCCAAAAGACCGTGCGCAAGATTGGCCGCATAGTTGCGGCGAAGATTGCGTTCGACCTCCGCATGGTAAGCCTCTTCGGCTGCAAGGCGCGCGCCCGACTCTTCTGTTCGCGCAAGGTCCGGCCCGGCATCCATCATGGTCCTCCCACCGCCGGCGTTCTTTTTATTCGACCGGCCGGAGCCTTTATAGACCCGATGTTCGGTTCCGGTCAGTGTTCAATTTTGAACAATCAGGATTTCAGCCATTCAACACGGGCCCGCGCGCCGGGGCCTTGCGCGAGTCTTTCCGCGAGCCAGCCATAAAGATCGGCGAGTGTGTCTTTCAGTGTCCAGGGCGGATTGACGATGACGAGGCCGCAGCCCGACATGCGCGCCGGATCGACGGCGCGGATATAGAGTTCGGCCATCAGCGTCTTGGCGGGGCCGCTCCGTTCGAGCGCGTCGAGGAAGGCGCCGGAGACGCTGGGGTCCTTGATCGGGTACCAGATGAGATAGGTGCCCGTCGCCCATCGTGCCGTCGCATCGTCGAGACCTTCGAGCAGCACGTCGAATTCGTTGCGCGCCTCGAAAGGCGGATCGATGAGGACAAGGCCGCGGCGCTCCTTCGGAGGCAGCATCGCCCTCAGCGCCGTATAGCCGTTCATCTCATGAACGCTGACCTGCGGGTCGCGGCTGAAAAGCGCCTTGAGGCTTGCAGCATCGTCCGGGTGCAGCTCGCAAAAGGCGAAGCGGTCGCCGTCCCGCGCGAGTTCGCGCGCGATGAGGGGCGAGCCCGGATAGGACGAGGGGGAAGGGCCGATGCAGCCGAGCCGGGCGAGTGCCGCAAGGTAGGGAGCGAGCGCAGGATGCGGTGAAGCATCCGCCATGATGCGCGCGATGCCGTCATGAAATTCGCCGGTCTTTTGCGCTTCTTCGCCGTGAAGGTCGGTGAGGCCCGTGCCGGCATGCGTGTCGAGCAGGAAGAAGGGCTTCTCCTTCTGCTTCATGTGCTCAATGACCAGTGCGAGCGCGGAATGCTTCATCACATCGGCGAAGTTTCCGGCGTGATAGGCGTGACGGTAGTTCAAGCGGACCTGCTCCTGACGACGAGAAGACCGGCGAGTCCGCCGGTCGTGATGATCGCGCCCACATAAAATGTCGCCGCAGGTCCATAGCCTTGCCAGAGCGTTCCGGCAATGGCACTGGCGGCCAGAAGGATCCCGCCGCAGATGAGATTGAAAATGCCGAAGGCGCTGCCCCGAAGCGCGGATGGCGCGGCATCGGCCACCAGCGTCGAGAGAAGTCCTTGCGTGAGGCCCATATGGAGACCCCAGAGCGCCACGCCAGCAAAGACGATGATGGGCGTCGTGCCTTCTGCGAGCACGATATCGGCGGCGATGAGTACCGCGAAGCCAAGCGCGAGGAGCGAGCGCCGGTCGAGCCTGTCGGCGAGCAGTCCCGCCGGATAGGCCGCCAGCGTATAGACGCCGCTCATCACCACCATGACGAGTGGCACATAGGCGATGGCAAGGCCCGAGGATTGCGCGCGGAGCACCAGAAAGGCCTCCGAGAAGCGCGCAAGCGTCAGAACGCCAGCGACTGCCACGACGCCCCAATAGTGCCTGTCGAGTTCACGGAGGTCTGCGAAGCGGAAGGGGGCCTTGGCTTTCCCGTCGCGATGTTCAGGCTCGCGCACTGCGAAGATGAGCACGAGAACGGCGACGATGGCGGGCACCGTCG
>DAIEIL010000079.1 GCA_027352645.1 Rhodobiaceae bacterium
TGACGGTGAGCGCCGCGCCGATGGCCCCGAGGAAACTCAGGGCCGGCGTGCCGATCAGCATGGCAAGGATGAGCGGCCCGAAGGCGCTCGTTTCGAGATTGAGAAGGAGGCCGAGAAGCGGCGCCGCGACGACGAGCGGAAGCCCGGTCGTGAGCCAATGGCTCAATGCCTTCGCCGCCGCCACGAATTCGAGCGGCAAGGCCCCGGTCATCAGCAGGTCGAGCGAACCGTCCTCGAAATCGGCCTGAAAGAGCCGGTCGAGCGTCAGCAGCGCGGACAGGAGAAGCGCCACCCAGAGCATACCCGGCGCGATGCTGCCCAGAAGCTTGAGGTTCGGCCCGATACCGAGCGGCACGATAGCAATGACGGTCAGAAAGAAGAAGACCGCCATTCCCGCCCCGCCGCCAACGCGGATGGCGAGTTTCGTATCGCGAAGCACGAGCGTCTTGAAGGCGTGGATCATGCGGACACCTCTTCGCCCGCAGCCTGCGGCGCGCCCAGCACCAGCGAGCGGGCGGAACCGAGGCCCATATCCTGATGCGTGGCCGCGACGATGATGCCGCCCTGCGCCAGATGCGCCTCCATCAGCGCGACGAGCCGCGCAATGCTCGCCTTGTCCAGCGCCACGGTCGGCTCATCGAGAAGCCAGACCGGACGCGGCGCGAGCAGCAGCCGCGACAGCGCGAGCCGCCGCCTCTGCCCCGCCGAAAGATAGGCGACCGGCAGTTCGACGAGATCGTCGAGATCGAGCTCAGCCAGCGCCGCGTCAATATCCGCGCCGCCGAGATAGGTGGCCCAGAACAGCGCCGTTTCGCGTACGCTCATCGCGGGCTTCAGAGCGTCGAGATGGCCGACATAATGCGTTTGTTCCGGCAGCGTGAGTTCCGCATCGCCGCCGTCGAGCGCGATCCGCCCGTCCGCAATATCCACAAGACCGGCGATCTGGCGCAGCAAGCTCGACTTGCCTGCGCCATTACGCCCCGTGACGATCAGCGCCTGACCGCCGCCGACCTCGAAATCGAGACCACGAAAGACGATGCGTCCTCCGCGCTCGCAGGCGAGGCCGGATGCGCTGAGGCGAAGAGATTCAGATTTCATCGAAACGTCCGCCGCGCCCCTTGCCCGCCGCGAAACGGGCGGCTCCCTTCACCGTCTCGCCGGTCGCCATCACCTTGCGGCCATGTTCGAATTCATTGGCGATGGCTTGATCATAGGCGAGATCCCATTGCTCATAGGCCGACATGCGATCGTGCCTGAGGCATGTCTGCGGAAAGCGCGCGATCTCGGCGGCGAGCCGCTCGGCCTCGGCCCGCGCTTCGCCCCTGGGCACGACACGGTTCGCAAGCCCCATGGAAAGCGCCTCCTGCGCCTCGACCGGACGGCCGGTGAGGATCAGATCCATCGCCCGCGAGTGGCCGATGAGGCGCGGCAGCCGCACCGTTCCGCCGTCGATCAGCGGCACACCCCAACGGCGGCAGAATACGCCCATCACGGCATCTTCCTCGACGACGCGCATGTCGCACCAGAGCGCGAGTTCAAGCCCACCCGCCACGGCGAAACCGGAAATCGCGCCAATGACGGGCTTTGAAAGCACCATGCGCGATGGCCCCATGGGCCCCTCGCCCGAGAGACGGTCGAAATCGAGCCCGGTCGCGGGCGGTGTCGTCCGGTTGCTCCGCGGCAATGGGCCGCCGGGCACATAGGCAGGGCCTTCCGAAACGGCCTTGAGATCGGCGCCTGCGCAGAATGTTCCATGATCGCCGACGAAAACGCCGACGAGCGCCTCTTCATCGCGCTCGAAGGCGAGAAAGGCCTCTGCCAGCGCAGAGGCAGTCGGCCTGTCGACGGCGTTCTTCACCTGCGGCCGGTTCAAAATCACCGTTGTCACAGGCCCATTTTTCTCGACGCGAACGGCGTTCATGGCGCTTCCCCGATTTTTCTCTCGCCCTTCAATATCATCCCTGTACTGGCAGGGCGAAGCATAGCCTTCACGAACGAAAGACATTATAGTCGCGCGCGTTAAGCAGATAGGCCCATAGGCGGGAAACGGCGGCGATCATGTCGGGGCCCCAGCGCGTTTTCACCGCGCGGGAGGCACGCACGACGCCACCTCGTTTCCCCCTCACCGTCCGGGCCGGCAGCATCAAGGAACGATCGAATGGCGAAGAAGGCGGCGGCGAAAGCGAAGGCGAAAAAATCGCCTGAGAAGAAGAAGGCGGCTAAGCCCGCGAAGACGAAGGCAGCGGCGAAGCCCGTAGCCAAAAAGGCGAAGCCTGTTGCCAAGAAGGCAAAGCCCGTAGCCAAGAAGGCGAAGACTGTCGCCAAGGCGAAGCCGGCGGCCAAGGCGAAGAAGGCCGCCGTGAAGAAGCCGGTTGCCAGGAAAGCAGCGCCGAAGGCCGCGAAGAAGACTGTCGCCAAAAAGGCTGCAAAGAAGGCAGCTCCCAAGAAGGCCGTGAAGGCCGCGCCGAAGAAGGCCGCGCCCGCCAAAAAGCCCGCCGCGAAGAAGGCAGCGCCGAAGAAAGCCGCACCGAAGGCTGCGAAGAAGCCTGTTGCCAGGAAGGCGGCTCCGAAGGCTGCGCCCAAAGCCGCGCCGAAGAAGGCCG
>DAIEIL010000084.1 GCA_027352645.1 Rhodobiaceae bacterium
GCTCGGGCAGCTCGGCGCGGATGGCGGCCTCGCCTGCGGCCTTTGACGCGCCGTATACGTTGAGGGGCGCGACAGGATCGTCTTCGACATAAGGGCCGCGCTTGGCGCCGTCGAAGACATAATCTGTCGATAGATGAATGAGGGGGATGCCGGCGGCGGCACACAGTCTTGCGAGATGCGCGGGGCCGTCGCGGTTGACGGCGAATGCGAGGTCTGGCTCGCCTTCCGCCTTGTCGACCGCGGTATAAGCGGCAGCGTTGATGACGAGGCGCGGCCGATGTGTGACGAATGCGCGGGTAAGCGCTTCCGCATCCGTCAGGTTGGCGACCTCGTGATCCAGCGCCACATGCGGCAGCAGCCCGAAGCCTCTCGCGTCGAGTGCACTTGCCACCTGGCCATGACGCCCGATGATGAGAATGGGGTGCTGCTCAGTCTTCCGGCTGCTGGCTTGTCGGGAGGGCGCTACTCCATTGAGAAGGCCGAGCCTCTCGCCCCCATAGACTCCAGCCCGCAATGGCCGCCACCAATCCTCATTGGCGAGATACCAGTCGACGGTCTTTCGCAATCCGGATTCGAAATCCTCCTGCGCGCGCCATCCAAGCTCGCTTTCGAGTTTGCTCGCATCGATTGCATAGCGCCGGTCGTGGCCGGGCCTGTCGGCGACGAAGGTGATGAGGTCGCGCCGACTCGCAACCGAGGTGGCTGGCATCACTTCATCCAGACGGCCGCAAATCGCCTCTACGACCTCAAGGTTCGTGCGCTCATTCCGACCGCCGATATTGTACTTCTCGCCGGGCGCGCCGCGTCGAAGCACGAGGTCGAGCGCGCGCGCGTGGTCTTCGACGTAAAGCCAGTCGCGAATATTGTCGCCCTTACCATAGACCGGCAGCGCCTTCTCCTCGAGCGCGTTGATCGTGACGAGCGGAATGAGTTTTTCGGGGAAGTGATAGGGGCCGTAATTGTTCGAGCAATTGGTGATGAGAACCGGGAGCCCGTAAGTATGATGCCAAGCGTTGACGAGATGGTCGGACGACGCCTTGCTCGCCGCATAAGGTGAATTGGGGCCGTAGGGCGTCGTCTCCGAGAAGGTTCCTTGCGGCCCAAGGCTTCCATAGACTTCGTCGGTGGAGACATGAAGGAAACGGAAGCTCCTGCGCCGCGCTTCCGGCAGGCCCTCCCAATATCGCCGCACGCATTCGAGCAGCGTGTAAGTGCCGATAATATTAGTTTGAATAAAATTGTTTGAATTTGTGATCGAGCGGTCGACATGCGACTCAGCTGCGAGATGCATAACAGCGTCTGGTTCGAAGCGACGAAGCATCTCGTCGATCAGGGATTGGTCGCCTATGTCACCCCTGATGAATTTGTACCGCCGGTGATTCTCAATCGTGACTAACGACCGAAGATTGGCCGCGTAGGTAAGAGAATCTAAATTGATAACTTCTGTATCTGTTTCGCCGATCATGTGCCGGCAAACGGCGGAACCGATGAAGCCAGCGCCGCCCGTTACTACAAGCCTCACGTAACCCCCTTCGCTTACGTAGTGCGATTAATTAAAAATCTAAGAATAGAAGCGAAAGCTGCGTGCAATCATAAAATCACGGATTTACACACGTCACTACAATTCATATCGTCGTTGCGAAAAATATTGCGAACGGCGCACTGCCTCCTCCACAGCCGCAAGCAATTCAATCCCCCAAGGAGAGTGCCGGCTTCGGGCGAGTGAAGTCAGTACGTCAGCTGTATGGTCTCGATGCGCGTAGAGGAAAGTGACGACTGGAAGAAAAATATCGATGTTATAATCGTGACGTTCAATAGCGCTGCCGTTGTTGAGCGCGCCTTGAGATCCTTGCCGCGCGGCGTGAACGTCATTGTGGTCGATAACGCAAGTGCGGACCAATCCGTATCGATTGCGCGCGCAGAGGGTGCAGTCTGCATAAGCTGTGAAAGCAATCTTGGCTTTGGTCGCGCGTCGAATCTCGGTGCCAAAAAATCCAATGCCGAATTTCTCTTCTTTATGAATCCGGACGCGGCGCTTTGCGAAGATGCGCTGAAGACGATGTATCGCGCGGCGACGTGCTTTCCCGATGCAGGCATTGTCGGGCCCCGGCTGATCGATGCGGAGGGCCGTACGAGTTTTCGTCATTCGTCGATACTTCATCCGCTTACCGGCGATATCGTCAAGACGCCATGCGAGCCCGAAGCCGTTTGCTGCATACCGTTGCTGACCGGCGCAGCGCTGCTCTGCCGGCGAGCGGCTTTTGAGCAGGTCGGTGGCTTTGATGAAAATATTTTCCTCTATTACGAGGATGATGATCTCTGTCTGAGGCTGGGCCGTGCCGGCTGGTCCTTGATATGTGAACCTGCCGCAAAAGTTTTTCATGCGTCGGGCCAGTCAAGCCCGCAGACGTCGCGCTTTGTCCGGTTCAAATCGGCGCAGCGGCTTCTGGCGCGGTTTTATATCGCGCAAAAATATGCGCTGCCTTTCGACCTCGCGCGCGAATGGCGCAAGGCCTTGAAGCGCTTGGCGATCTCCATCGTGAAATTCGACCGGCTCCGTTTTGCCAGCGCTCTTGGCCGCCTTGCTGCGCTGACGCAGCTGGGTGACGTGGCGGAGGAAGATGGTGCTTCACGACGCCCGCATCCCGAAGGCTCACCATCTGCCGATCTCTATGCCGTCGCTCGGCATTGGGTGACCGTGCCCTCCCCAGAACTGGACCGCCAAACTTGAATGCTCTGAAACTCTGGATTGTCTCAAAGCTCTTCGGTAATCCCGATCAGGCTTTGCCCCTGCTGCGGCGCCTCTTTGTCGAGAATGTGCGCGAGCACGTGCCGGGCTATCTCGCTGCTTTCGGCTGCATGGCGCTCGTGGCCGCATCGACGGGCGGCAGCGCCTGGATCATGAAAGACATCATCAATCGCATCTTCATCGAGAGGGAAGAGGCGATGGTGTGGTTGATCGCGGGCGCGGTGATATCGATCTATACGATAAAGGGCCTATCGAGCTACGGGCAGGAAGTCATTCTGACGCGGATCGGCAACGCCATCATCGCGTCGCTTCAGCGGCGCATATATGACCGCCTTCTCAGCCAGACGCTCGACTTCTATCAGCGATATGCCTTCGGCGATCTCGCGACGCGCATGTCCTATAATGCGCAGGCCGCGCGCTCCGTGATCGACCTCGTGATGACGAGCCTCGGCCGCGATCTGATGTCGGTCGTCGCGCTCACCGCCGTCATGGTCGCGCAGGATCCGCTGATGTCGCTACTAGTGCTGGTCATCATGCCAGCCGCCGTCATCGGCGTCGCCAATCTGGTGAAGCGGGTCAGGCTCGTCATGAAGGCCGAGCTTATGTCGATCGCGAAGATCGTATCGACCTTGCAGGAGACCGCCACGGGCATTCGTATCGTCAAGGCGTTCAACCTTGAGAGCCATATGCGCGAGGTCATGGCGCAGTCGATCAGGGATGTCGAGACGCGCTCGAACAAGATAGCGGTTACGAGCGCCATGACGGGCCCGTTGATGGAGACGCTGGGCGGCTTTGCCGTCGCCGCCGTCATCGTCTATGGCGGCTGGAATGTGATCTCGCGTGGCGCCGATGCGGGCGGCTTTTTCTCCTTCATCACCGCGCTTCTGATGGCCTATGAGCCGGCAAAGCGCCTTGCCCGTCTCAATGTCCAGCTTCATACGAACATTGTTGGCGTCTCGTCGCTCTATGACCTGCTCGACCACCCGATCAGGACGGTGGAAGCGCCTGACGCGGTCGAACTCGTCGTGACGGAGGGGCATGTCAGGCTCGGCGATGTTGCCTTTTCTTATGGCGACACGCCTGCTCTGAACGGCATTGCACTCGATGCGAGGCCGTGCGCCGTCACTGCGCTGGTGGGGCCGTCCGGCGGGGGGAAGTCCACCGTTTTTTCGCTCATCGAAAGGTTCTATGACCCCGTGTCCGGCTCGGTGACGATTGACGGGCAGGACCTGCGCCATGTGTCTTTCGAGTCTCTTCGCCGCAACATCGCTCTGGTGACGCAGGACACGTTCCTCTTCGACGGAACGATCCGCGAGAACATCGCCTATGGAAAGCCCGACGCATCGGGAGACGAGATCGTCGAGGCCGCCCGTAATGCCAATGCGCATGAGTTCATCACCGAACTGCCCGGCGGCTACGAAACGCGCGTCGGCGAGGGCGGGGGCCATCTTTCCGGCGGCCAGCGTCAGCGCATCGCCATTGCGCGGGCCATGCTGCGGGATGCGCCGATCCCGCTTCTCGACGAGCCCACCTCGGCGCTCGACGCCCAATCGGAGGCGAAGGTTCAGGAGGCGCTGGACCGGTTGATGGCCCACCGCACGACCATCGTCATCGCCCATCGTCTCTCGACGGTGCGCAATGCGGATCGGATCTATGTCATGGAGCGGGGCAAGATCCTGCAGTCGGGCTCCCATGCCGCTCTCATCGCCGAGGGCGGGCTTTATGCCCATCTGCACGTCCTGCAGTTCCGCGGCCCGGCCGAAAGGCAGCTCGCCGCCGCCCTTTGAGCGGGCTCCCGGCTCCGGCGGCCGGGCAGGCCCCTGCGGCCGGGAGCCCCCCTGCGTCAATTTTGACATGCTTTCTTTTCAGATAGAGATTGACCTTCGGTTCGTCCTTTCCAAAACTGAATATCCACAAGGCCGGAAGGGCCGAGAACCAGAGCCGAGAACCAGAAAAGAAAGAACGCAGCCAATGACAGGGACAGAAACTCTCACGAAGCCCGCTCCCCGGACCGCCGGGGGCAAGACCGAGCATTTCGACGTCTTGATCGTCGGCGCGGGCATTTCCGGCGTCGGCGCCGCCTATCACCTCAAGGATCAGTGCCCGGGCACGAGCTTCCTCGTCCTCGAGACGCTTGAGAGCTTCGGCGGCACCTGGCTGATGCACAAATATCCGGGCATCCGCTCCGACAGCGACCTCTATACCTTCGGCTATCGCTTCAAGCCCTGGACCGGCGCGCCGATCGCGAGCGCGCAGGAAATCCTGAGCTATATGGGCGAGGTCATCCAGGAGAACGATCTCGGTCGCCACATCCGCTACAAGCACAAGATTTCCTCGGCCCGCTGGTCGAGCAAGGACAATCTCTGGACCATCGAGGCGACGCGCACCGATACCGGCGAGGTCTTCCACTTCACCGCGAACTTCCTCTGGATGTGCCAGGGCTATTACCGCCACTCGGAAGGCTATACGCCCGAATGGCCGGGCATGGACAAGTTCAAGGGCAAGATCGTCCATCCCCAGACATGGCCCGAAGATCTCGATTACAAGGGCAAGAACGTTCTCGTCATCGGTTCCGGCGCGACGGCGGCGACGCTCGTTCCCGCGATTGCCGGCGACTGCAAGCATGTCACGCTGCTTCAGCGTTCGCCGACCTACTTCATTCCGGGCCGCAACGAAAACGAGTTGGCGGACCAGCTTCGCGCCCTGAAGATCGACGAGGCATGGATCCACGAGATCACGCGCCGCAAGGTTCTGGCCGATCAGGCCGAATTCACGCGCCGCTCCTTCGAGGAGCCGGACGTCGTGAAGCAGGAGCTGCTCGCGGGCGTCGCCATGTTCCTTCCGCAGGAGGTCGTGGACGAGCACTTCACGCCGAAATATCGCCCGTGGCGCCAGCGCATTGCCTTCGTGCCCGATGGCGACATCTTCCAGGCCGCGGCGGCCGGTCAGGCGTCGGTTGTCACCGACGAAATCGAGACCTTCACGGAGAAGGGCATCCTGCTCAAATCCGGCAAGGAGCTTGAGGCCGACATCATCATCACGGCCACGGGCTTCAATCTCAGCGTGCTCGGCGACATCGACTTCGAGCTGGATGGCAAGCCGCTTAACTTCGCCGACACCGTGACCTATCGCGGCATGATGTTCACCAACATTCCGAACATGGTCTGGGTCTTCGGCTATTTCCGGGCGAGCTGGACGCTGCGCGTCGACCTGCTCGGCGACTTCGTCTGCCGCCTTCTCAACCACATGAAGGACAAGGGTGCGAAGCGCGTCACCGTGAAGCTCCGTCCCGAGGACAAGGACATGAAGCTCATGCCCTGGATCGATCCGGAAAACTTCAATCCCGGTTATCTGATGCGCGGCATGCATCTTCTGCCCAAGCGCGGCGACAAGCCCGAGTGGCAGCATACGCAGGACTACTGGGTCGAGAAGGAGGAGCTGCCGGAGATCAATCTCGACGCCGCTGAGTTCGTCTACGAATAAGAGGGGTGGTCTTGCGTCAGGGTGCCCGGCTCGGCCGGCCCCTTGACGCAGGGCTCTCTTGATATCACCAGGTCATTGAAGACTGCGCCGCGGCTTCCACCGCGGCGCTTTTTTTGGTGCCTTTGTATTCCCGGGGCATGGGGGTGTATGAAGTCACCCGCAAGGGGTCTGGGGCCCCGCGAAGGCGAATACAAGGCGAACACATGCCCGGCGACGAGAACCAGTACATCCTGACCATTTCCTGCCCCGACGCGGTGGGCATTGTTGCGGCGGTCGCGGGTCTGCTTGCGGCGGAAAATCTCTTCATCACGGAGTCGTCCCATTTCGGCGACCCCGACACGAAGCGCTTTTTCATGCGCACGGCCTTTCACCCCGTCGAGACGGGCGCATTCGGGCAGGCGCGTTTTGCCGAGCAGTTCGGTCCGGTGGCGGCGCGCTTCGGCATGGAATGGCGCCTGCATCATGTCGGCGTGCGGCCCTCTTTCCTGCTGATGGTTTCCAAGGCCGATCACTGCCTCAACGATCTTCTCTATCGCTACCGGACGGATGCGCTGCCCATCCATATTCCGGCGATTGTCTCCAACCATCTCGATCTCGCGCCGCTTGCGCAGCAGCATCGCATTCCCTTCTTCCATATTCCCGTGACCAAGGCGACGAAGCCCGATGCCGAGCGCCGGATGCTGGAGCTGGTGGAGGAGACAAAAGCGGAATTCGTCGTGCTCGCGCGTTACATGCAGGTGCTGTCGGATGAAACATGCCGCGCGCTGGCGGGCCGCGCGATCAATATCCATCACTCCTTCCTGCCGAGCTTCAAGGGCGCGAAGCCCTATCATCAGGCGCATGAGCGCGGTGTGAAACTCATCGGTGCCACGGCACATTTCGTGACGAGCGATCTCGATGAAGGTCCGATCATCGAGCAGCGTGTCGAGCGGGTGAGCCACACCACGACGGTTGAGCAGATGATTGCGGCAGGCCGCGATGTGGAAGCGCTGGTGCTTGCCCGCGCGGTCGCGGCTCTTGCGGCGCGGCGCGTCTTTCTCAACGGCAAGCGGACGGTCGTCTTCGCGGACTAGCGGCTGTTCAGAAGCCCTTGCCCTTGTTCACCGACCATTTGATGTTGCCATCGCCGCCCGTGATCTCGCCGGAACTTCCGGCGACCGGCGGCTCGTCGATCGGATCAGTGCAGCTTTCCTTGTCCGCCTTCGGCATCTTGGTGCAGATGCTCTTGCCCCTTACGCGCCACCATCCCTTGGCCAGCTTGCCATCCGGCGTGCGGACGACGATGTGTTTGCGGTTGGGATAATAGATCTTGGTGGTGCCCGCAGGGCCGGTAACTTCGACCGTGTTGCCGACGAGCCCGGAGCCCACATCCGCATGCGCCGAGACGGGCACGAGGAGGAGGGCGGCCGTCAATGCGGCGAGGCTGGTCGGGAAGCGGGTCGTCATCAGGGCGTCCGTTGATTCTGCTGGGGCAATCTATCCCGCGTCGCCGGGCATGACGAGCCTTCACAAGCGCCTCGCGCGTGGATGCACCTTAATTCGCGGATACTTTTTGCCGGCACTATTTCCCGATGCTGGGCGGTTTCAGCAGAAAGAGCACGATCCAGATCGGGATGAGGACGAGCGCGCCGAGAATGAAATGCGGCAGCGCCCAGTCGAAGCCTTCGCGCATCATCGCGATGATGTGCTGGGGCGTGAAGCCCACATCGGAAAGCACCTGATCGGCGCTGATATCGAACTCATTCAGGACGGCTCCGATTAGCACCGCCACCAGTATGAACTTTATGAGCGTCGACAAGGCGTTATAGATCATGTTGTGCCGCCCCGACCGGCGAATCTCCATTTGGGACAGTTTAGACGGGCGTGGCGACGGAACAAGTCTTGGGAGGGGTTTTTATGGCGAGCCGTGAGGATGAGAAGGGGTCTAAAGAGGCACTGGAGGCGTGTTTCTGGAGCGCGGAGCGCATCGCGGGTCTGCAGGAGCGGCCTCATGTGCATCAGTTCAACGCCAATGCCGTCCGCCATACACGCTCGCTCGGCGACCTTGCGGGGCTTTCGGACATGGGCCTGCACCTCGTCCGGGTCGAGCCGGGCAGGGATACGACGGAACACCATTTCCACGGACAGGACGAGGAATTCCTCTTCGTGCTGTCGGGCGGGGGCGAGGTGACGATCGGCGAGGACACGGTCCCGGTGGGGCCGGGCGATTTCCTCGGCTTTCCCAAGGGCTCGCCCGCCCATTCCATGCATGTGCCCGCAGATGCCGGCGAAGACCTCGTCTATCTGATGGGCGGGACGCGCTCGCCCATCGATGTCTGCACTTATCCGCGTGCCGGTCTCCGCATGTACCGGATCAACGGCGAGAAGGAATATGTCTCCCTCTCCGACTTGAAGAAGGTCTAGCCGCCAAAGAGCTTCTTCAACTGGTCGGCCGGCTTGGGCTGCTCCTGGGTGGGGCTGCCAGTACCTGTCGTACCAGTGCCGGTATCCGTGCCGGTATCCGTGCCGGTCGCTCCCGTTCCCGTCGTTGTGCCCGTTGTGCCGGTCGTGCCTGTGCCGCTGGGCGTTTCGGTCTTCGCGCCGCCGCCCAGCAGGCCCTTCAGCATTTCCTTGCCGCCGCCGCCCTTGAGATTCTTTATCTGGTCGATGGTGGCATTGGGGTTCTTGAGCATGGCTTCGAGATCGGGCCGGAATTTCGGCGCGGTCCACGGGCCCTCGATAATGAGCGGAATTTCGAGCCCCTTGGCATCCGTCGCGCCGCCCTGGCCTTCCAGCGTCGCCGCGAGCTTCGGATTGACGTGGTAGTTGAGGGTGCGGTTGGGCAGATCCACCGTGCCATTGCCGGCGACGCGCACCAGCGGGCTCAGCATCTTCAGGTCGTTATTGGTCAGGATGCCCTTGTCGATGGTGAAGGTGCCGCCGAGCTCGGAGAAGTCCGTGTCCTGCGAGCCGCCGCTCTCCCAACCGGTCAGCGCGCCCTGTCCGACGTTGCGCGCGAGCTGCGCGATGTTCACGCCCTTGATCGCGCCGTTGGTGAACTTCACGTCGCCCTTGCCGCCGAGATTGCCGACCATCTGACGCTGGCTCTGGCCGACCGTCTGTACGGCGAAGTTCAGTGCGGTCTTGCCTTCGAGGCGCTTGAAGTCTGCGGCGTCGGCGAGAAGCCCGGCCGCCGAAACGCCCGAGATCGAGAAGGAAGCGGCCGCCTGCGCCACGCGCTGCGAACCGTCCAACGTCAGCTTGCCATTGCCCGAGCCTTCGTAGAGCGCGAGCTTGGTCAGGTCGACATTCATCACGCCATTGTTGAGACGCAGCGCCAGCGCGCTTTCGCCGATCTTGATTTGCTTGATGAGCAGCTCATGCGTGCTGAAGCTGAAATCTGCATCAGCTGCGCGCAGGCCCGACAGGTCGATGGGGGCGTTGCTCCAGCCCGCATCGCCGCCCCCGTTGCCACCGCCGCTCGGCGCTGCGCTGTCGGATGCGAGATAGGTGTTTGCATCGATGCGGTCGACGGCGAGGCGTCCTTTGACGAAGGGCCGCTTGCCGCTTGCGTTGACCGCGAGCGTGCCGGTTGCGTTCATGCCGTCGAAGCCGATCTTCGCATCGCTGAAATTATAGATGCCGTTGCCGCCCGAAGCCTTGCCTTCGATGGAGAGCGGCCCGAAGCCGTTGCCCGCGGGCAGCGCATTGCCGAGCCATGCGGCGAGGTTTCGCACGGAGGCGACGTCCAGCGTCACGCTGCCTGCGAATTTCAGACCTTCGAAGGGGCGGATCGTGCCCTTGTAGGTCGAATTGATCTTCGATGATTTGAGTGCAAGCTCGACGGGCGTTTCGCCGCCTTCGGTCAATGCGCGCGGGCGATCGGCCTTGAGCTTCAACGAAAGCGTCTCGCTGTTCCAGACGAGCGAGCCATCCGCGGTGAAGGGATCGTCGAGGCTCGGCAGGGCAAGATCGACATTCACCTTTTCAAAGGCGAGTGAGGCGCCCGTCTTCTGGTTGCGATAGGTCGCGGTGCCGTTTTCGATCGAGACGTCGCCGAGGCTGAGTTGGCGCAGTTTCGGTGCGCCGGTTCCCTGCGCGGCGGGCGTTGGCTTGGTTTGCGCCGGTGTGGAACTCGCGCTTTCGAACTGCCAGTTCGGTGTGCCGTCCGCCTTCACCTCGAGATGGATCACGGGGTCGACGAGCACAAAGCTGTCGATCTGCACATCGCCCTTGAAGAGCGGCATGACCTTCAGCGCGGCGCGCATTTCGTGCATCGACGCCATGTCGCGGTCCTTGGCCCATGGCGCGTTCGAAATGCTGACATTCTCGACCTTCACCGCGAGGCGCGGGAAGAAAGAGAGGCCGACATTGCCGCCGATGGTCAGGTCGCGGCCCGTCTGTGCCTTCACCAGCGAAACGATGCGCTGCTTGTAGACATCTGCAGGAACGAGCATCGGCACCGCCACGATGACGGCGATGAGCAGCACCACGATACCGACAATGATGGCGATGAGACGCGACATGATTTCCTCCCGGCTCAGGGCGCTTCAACGGGCGCCGATTCGGCTCCGATTATGAACCCGGGCCGTGGGCGGAATTGTGACCGCCCGGCCCGCGCCGGCGAAGCGCCAATATGGCTTGCCGGGCGTTGGCATCAAAAATAAAGGAGATAAGTCACGCAAATAGGTTGAAGGCTAATACATAGGAGACTATCTATTTTCCATGGAACGACACCACACCAGAAATGAATTCGGCCTTTGGCTGCTTCGCGTCTCCCGCCTCTGGCGGCGAGAGGCCAATACGGCCGTCGAGGGTTTTGGCCTTTCCGAGGCGACGACGCTGCCGCTCGTCCAGCTCGGACGGCTCGGCGGCGGCGTGCGCCAGACGGAACTGGCGGCGGCGCTGGGCATTGAAGGGCCATCGCTCGTGCCGCAGCTCGACGCGCTGGAAAAGTCGAAGCTTGTGGTTCGCAAACCGGACCCGACCGACCGCCGCGC
>DAIEIL010000093.1 GCA_027352645.1 Rhodobiaceae bacterium
CCGGAGAAGGATCTGCCGGTGACGGTCGCTATCGACGCGGGAAGTTCCTGCCTCGAACCAAAGCCGGGGGAGAAGAGCCTCTACGGCGTCGTTGCGTTGCCGACGGTGGGACAGCAAATCGTCATTTCGGTGGCGAGCGAGCCGATGGGGCAGAGCATCTTCGCGCCGCAGCTCAAGCTGCTCGACCAGAAGGGCGCGGTGTTGCGGGAAATCCCGCGTGACGACTTCATGTTCCGGGGCGGCGCCTTGACGGCGCTCATCCGTGCGCATGAGGCGGAGCGTTACCTGGTCGTCATTTCCGATCCAAAGATGGTCGGACAAAATATCTCGCAGGTTGCGGGAGCTACGTCCGCTACCCCGGTTACCAACGGTATCGTCGGATTTGTTGCGTATTCGGGTTCGGAGTCGACGACGAACCTCACCTATTCGCATGGCGGAACGGTGCAAGTCGCGGCGCAGGCCCTGGGCACAGGCAAATAGGGTAGAGGCAAACAGGATGTCGGAACCGGAGGTTCTGTCGTCGAGCCTTCTTCATCCTGAATCGTGACACGTGGGTTCAAGGGGGAGAGACATGCCCGGCATTCGCGATGCGATCATTCTTGTCATCGCATCAGGACTCGCCGCTTGCGCAGGGCAGAGCTTGCGCCAACCGGCGATGCACGAGGTTCATATCAACCCGTCGGCGAATGCGGAGGCTGATCTGGCGAGTATCGACGCCGTGGCCAAGGACCTTGGATTTCAGGCGTCGCCGCAGAATCACAATGTGGGCAAGTCGGGGCGAATGCCCTGCGTCGGCACTGTCGATGTCTTGAGAGCATATCGTTACACGGACGCCATCGGGTTCTATGTCGTCAGGTTCAAGGAAGGCGGGCTGCTTTCCGTCGCCTTTGCCGACACCGCCGAACCCGGCAAGGAGACGCCGGACGCGGCCTATGATCTCTTCGTCAAGCTCGGGAAGGAGCTGATCGCGCGCTTCGGAAAAGAGCGGACCAGCGTGCCGCCGATGGAGTCCGACTGCGTCAACTGGAACGGCGTCAATATCGATACGTCGGGCGGCGGGACCTGGTGAGAGGGCGATGGCGTTCTTCCATCTCCTTTGACGGCTACCAGCCTTTGTTAAGAACCTTCCGCGGGCGAGAAAATCGCACCGTATAGAGGCGCGTCGCCGAGCGGCGCGCCTGTTTCATTAAAACAGGACTATCAGCATGCACATGATCGATGTGGCGGCGTTGCAGCCGCTTGTGAACGAACTCGTCCTTGCGGCTCTGACGGGGCTTGCGTCCTTCGTCGTTGCGAGGGCTTGCGCGTTGCTCAAGGCAAAGCGCGATGGCGAGTTGGGAAAGATACTCGACAAGACGCTCGGCATGGGCATCGCCTTCGCCATGGCGAAGATCAAGGCGGTCGAGGAGGCCAACTCGACGATCGCCGTGAAAAACGAAGTCGTCGCGGAGGCGGCGAATTACGCAGTGCTTCACGTGCCCCAAACGGTGAAGGCGCTGGGGCTCGATGGCGAACATCTCACGCGCATGATCGAGGCGCGGCTCGGTGTTGCCGAAAGCGGCCAGCCGGCGTGATCGACCTTATCGCGAAGCTTGTCGGGTTGCTTGGCGAGTTCGGCATCGGGCTGCTGGGCTATTTGCTCGCGCGGAGAAACGGCGATGCCGAAGCGTTGAGGCGGGAGCTGGAGAAGCAGAAAGCGATCAACGACGCGCTGGCCGATGCTCCTCGCAATCAGTCCGATGCCGCTCGGCGGCTACGCGACGGCAGTTTCTGAAACGCCGCATCCTCGCGACATTTGAAATGAACGTGGATAGGCGTGACTCAATCAATGATGCGTTGGCAATGATGCGCTGGAAAGGGCTCTTCGCCGTTGGTGCGATGTTGTGCGCGGGTTGTACGACCGGGGTGGCCCAAACCCCTTGCCTCCATTTGCGCGATTACACGGCGACGGAGCAAGGCACGGTCGCGGATGAACTCGACAGGCTCGGGCCTGCTTCGATGACGGGGCGCTTCATGGCGGATTATGGCGCTCTGCGTGACGAGGTCAGGGCGGCTTGCCGCTGAGGCCTGGGCAATTTTCCGACACAAACAGGAGGCAGGATGACCGATCCCAATGATCCGGCAGCGTTGGCGGCTGCGCTCGATGCGGCGACGGCGGCAACGCGGAACTTCGGCGCGGAGACGACGCGGACGGTGTCGTCGGTGACGGATAATTACCGCCGCGCGTCATCGGGCGGGCGCGATTTCGGATCGAGTCTGGTGCGCGCTTTCGACGACATTGCGCTCAAAGGCAAGTCGTTGTCGGATACGCTCAGGACACTTGCGCTCGATCTCTCGAAGCTGGTGCTCAACAACGCGCTGAAGTCGGTGGCGAGTTCGGCGAGCGGGTCGCTTATGTCGTCATTGTGCTCGTTGTTCGCAAGCGCGGACGGCAATGTCATCGCGGGCGGACGGGTGAGGCCTTTCGCGAAAGGTGGGGTGTTGTCGAGCCCGATGCTCTTTCCGCTTGAAAACGGAACCGGGCTCGCGGGCGAGGCCGGGCCGGAGGCGATCATGCCGCTTCAGCGCGGCAGCGACGGGCGGCTCGGGGTTGCGGCGCAAGGCGGCGGGCAGGCAGTGACGATCCATTTCAACGTGAATGCGACGGACGCCGCGAGCTTCCGGCGCTCCGAAACGCAGATCGCGGCGATGCTCAATCGCATGACGAGCCGCGGGGCGAGGAACCTCTGACATGGCCTTCCACGAAATTCGCTTTCCAACCAACATTGCGCTTGGCGCGACGGGCGGGCCGGAGCGACGCACGGAGATTGTCACGCTCGGCTCAGGCGCGGAGGAGCGCAACAGCGCCTGGGCGCATTCCCGGCGGCGGTACAATGCAGGGCTGGGGCTGCGCTCGCTCGACGATGTGCATCAGCTCATCTCGTTTTTCGAAGCGCGGCACGGGAGGCTTTACGGCTTTCGCTGGAAAGATCGCGCGGATTGCAAATCCTGCGCGCCCGGCCAGAGCATCGCGGCGACGGATCAGGCGATTGGCACAGGCGATGGGACGGTTCAGGCGTTTCAGCTCGTCAAGACCTATGCGTCGGGCGGCGTGTCCTATGTCCGGGCGATCCGTAAGCCGGTTGCGGCGAGTCTGCGGGTCGCGGTCGACGGAGTCGCGAAGGCTGAGGGCACAGATTTCACGCTCGATACGGTGACGGGAATCCTGAGCTTCAGCGCAGCACCGGCCTCGGGCGCCGCGGTGACGGCGGGTTTCGAGTTCGATGTGCCGGTGCGGTTCGACACGGATTTTCTGGAGATCAACCTCGCGGCATTCGAGGCGGGGTCGGTGCCGAATGTGCCGGTGGTCGAGGTGAGGGTTTAATCCATGAAATCCATATCCGACGCACTCGCCGCGCATCTCGCTGGCGGGACGACGACGCTTTGCAACTGCTGGAAGCTCACGCGCCGCGACGGTCATGTGATGGGCTTCACCGATCATGACGACGATCTGGCCTTCGATGGCGTGACCTATGAAGCGGTAGCGGGGTTCACGGCGAGCGCGATTGAAAGTTCGGCGGGACTCGCGGTCGACAATCTCGACCTCGCGGGCGGACTCAATTCGGAGCGGCTGGACGAGGGCGATCTCGCAGCGGGGATTTACGATGACGCGTCGGTCGAGATATGGCGCGTCAACTGGTCGGCGACGGATCAGTGCGTGTTGATGCGCAAGGGTAATCTCGGCGAGGTGAGCCGGGGGGCGACGGGCTTCACGGCGGAACTGCGCGGCCTTGCCCATCGGCTGAACCAGCCTGTGGGGCGGCTCTTTCAATATGGTTGCGATGCCGATCTGGGCGACGCGCGGTGCGGCGTCGATCTCGGCGTGGCAACGATGCGGGGCGAAGGCGTGGTCGCCGCCATCGAGGACAATCGTATCGTCACGGCATCGGGGCTTGAGGGCTTTGCCGAAGGATGGTTCGAGCGCGGGCGGCTTGCCTTCACCAGCGGCGCGAATGAAGGCGCGGGATGCGAGGTGAAGCTGCATGCCGCGAGCGCGGGCGGCGCAGTCATCGAGTTGTGGCAGGCGATGGCGCGGGAAATCGCGATGGGCGATGCCTTTGTCGTAACGGCGGGCTGCGACAAGCAGTTTTCCACCTGTCGCGCGAAATTCGGAAATGGCGCGAATTTTCGCGGCTTCCCGCATATGCCGGGCAACGACTACGTCATTTCCTATGCAAGCTCGGGAGAGGTGAATGATGGCGGAAGCCGGAACTGAGCTGACGCGCGCCGCCATTGTTGCGGCGGCGCGAGAGTGGATCGGTACACCCTATCGGCATCAGGCGAGTTGCAAGGGTGCGGGCACAGATTGTCTTGGACTCGTACGAGGGTTGTGGCGCGAATTTCATGGGGCGGAGCCGGAAGCGCCGCCGCCTTACACCTCCGACTGGGCGGAGGCGCCGGGCGCGGACGGACGCGTCGTCGAGGCGATGGCGGAGGCGGCGCGGCGGCATCTCGTCGAGATCGGGGCAGGAGAAGCGCAAGTGGGCGACGTGGCGCTTTTTCGCATGCGCGCGAGCGGACCCGCGAAACATGCGGGTGTGCTCACCGGCGATGAACGGATGGTTCACGCCTGGTCGGGCCGCGCGGTGGTGGAAACCTCGCTCGGGCCCTGGTGGCGGGCGCGGATGGCCTATGCGTTCCGGTTTCCGGGAGTGACTGACTGATGGCGACACTTCTTCTTTCGACGGCGGGCTCGGCGCTCGGCAGCGCGTTGCTGCCCGGCGGCTTGAGCTTTCTCGGCGCGACGGTGAGCGGCGCGGCGCTGGGAAGCGCAATCGGCGCGGGGCTCGGCTCTTATGTCGACCAGCAGCTTTTCGGTTCGACGGTGGCGAATTCGGAAGGGCCGCGCCTTTCGGACTTGCAGGTTCTGTCCTCGACCGAGGGCGCGCCGGTGCCGAGGCTTTATGGACGTGCGCGGCTCGGCGGACAATTGATCTGGGCGACGAATTACAAGGAACACAAGTCGACGGAGAGTGCCGGCGGCAAGGGCGGCGGCGGCGCAAGCGTGACGAGCTATTCCTATACCGTCTCCTTCGCCGTGGCGCTTTGCGAGGGGCCGATCACGCGCATCGGCCGCGTCTGGGCGGACGGCAAGGCGATGACGCTGGAAGATGTGAGCTGGCGGTTGCACAAGGGCGATGGCGCGCAATTGCCCGATCCGACGATCGAGGCGATTGAAGGCGCGGGCGCCGCGCCTGCCTATCGCGGCACGGCCTATGTCGTGTTCGAGGATCTGGCGCTCGCCGGCTACGGCAACCGCATTCCGCAACTCTCCTTCGAGGTGTTTCGCTCGCTGAGCGATGTCGAGGAAGCGGTGCGGGCGGTGACGATCATTCCGGGCGCCGGAGAGTTCGTCTACGACACGGACGCGGTGCGCGAAATATTGAGCGAGAGTTCGAGCCGCGCGGTCAACACGCATTCGAGCGAGGGCAGGAGCGACTGGACGGCGGCGCTCGACCAGTTGCAAGACCTTTGCCCCAATGTGGCGAGCGGGTCGCTGGTCGTTTCATGGTTCGGCGACGATCTTCGCTGCGGGCAATGCACGGTGCGGCCCAAGGTCGAAACGGATTGGAAGATCACGACGCCGGAGGCGTGGAGCGCGGGCGGCCTTGCGCGGAGCGCGGCGGACGTGGTGAGCGCGGTGGAGGGCAAGCCGGCTTTTGGCGGGACGCCGTCCGACGCATCCGTCATTCGCGCGATCAGGGACATGAAAGCGCGCGGGCTTCGCGCCGTTTTCTATCCATTCGTGATGATGGACATACCGGAAGGCAATGCGCTGCCCGATCCATGGAGCGGAGCGGCTTCGCAGCCAGCCTATCCCTGGCGCGGGCGCATCACCTGCTCGCCGGCGGCGGGGCGGACGGGGAGTGTCGACAAGACTGCGGCCGCGGCGGCGCATGTGGCGAGCTTTTTCGGCACGGCTGCAGCGGGCGACTTTCACGTATCGGGCGATACGGTCGGTTATAGCGGGCCGTCCGAATGGTCCTACCGGCGCATGATCCTGCATTACGCGCATCTCTGCGCGGCGGCAGGCGGCATCGACGCGTTTCTCATCGGCTCGGAGTTGAAAGGGCTGACGCAAATTCGAAGCGGCGCTTCGACCTATCCGGCTGTTGCGCAGTTGAAGGCGCTGGCCGCCGATGTGGCGAGCATACTCGGCACGTCGACAAAGATTTCCTATGCGGCGGACTGGTCGGAATATGCGGGCCACGATCCGGCGGATGGAACGGGCGACCGCTTCTTCCATCTCGATCCGCTTTGGGCGGATGCGCATATTCATTTCGTCGGCATCGACGCCTACGCGCCGCTGACGGATTGGCGAAAGACCGGCGCCCATCTCGACCGCGAGCTGGCGGATTCGATCTATGACATCGGCTATCTGAAGTCGCGGATCGCGGGGGGTGAGAATTACGACTGGTACTATGCGAGCGATGCTGACAGAGCGGCGCAGTCGCGCACACCGATTACGGATGGCGCCTACGGCAAGCCATGGGTCTTTCGCGCGAAGGATATTCGCAACTGGTGGGCGAATGCGCATCATGAACGGTCGGGAGGCATGGAAAGCGCCGCGGCGACGGGATGGGTGCCGGAAGGAAAGCCGATATGGTTCACCGAACTCGGATGCCCCGCTATCGACAAGGGCACGAACGAGCCCAACCTCTTTGTCGATGCGAAGTCGTCGGAAAGCGCGGTGCCGCATTTTTCGACCGGAACGCGCGACGATTTCATTCAGCGCTGTTTTATTGAGGCGCAGACCGGCTATTGGAGCGAGGCGGGCGCGCATAATCCCGTGTCGGCGGTCTATGGCGGGCGGATGCTCGATCCGGGAGACATGTTTTTCTGGACCTGGGATGCGCGGCCATTTCCGGCATTTCCGGATCGGACCGACCTTTGGGCGGATGGCGAGAACTGGCAGCGCGGGCACTGGCTCAATGGCAGGCTCGGCGCCGTGCCGCTCCGTGCGCTTGTCTCGGCGATCATGGGCGATGTGGGCTTTTCAGATTTCGATGCGAGTGGCCTTGCCGGTGTCGTCGAAGGATTTGTGATCGACCGCATCATGAGCCCGCGACAGGCGATTGAGCCGCTGATGCTCGCGCGTTTCTTCGATGCCGCGGAAAGCGAGGGCCTTATCCGCTTCAGGCATTACGGCGCGGAGCCCGTTGTGACGCTGACGCCGGAGCAACTGGCGGTCGAGGACGATAGCGCGGAGGCGGGCTACAGGCTTACGCGCGCGCAGGAAACGGAGTTGCCGCTTTCGACAAAGCTCTCGTTCATCGACGGCGGAATGGAGTATCGGCAGGCGGCGGTGGAGGCGCGAAGGCTTGGTGTCTCGACACAGCGCGTTTCATCCGCCAGCTTGCCGATGGTGATGACGGCGGAGGACGCGCAGGGCGTTGCCGATATATGGCTTCAGAAAAGCTGGAGCGAACGCGAGGCGGCGACGCTGAAGCTGCCGCCTTCGCTCTTCGCACTCGATCCGGGTGACGTGGTGGAACTGGCTCTGCCGTCACGCAGGGCGCGGTACCGGCTGACCGCGCTCACCGACGGCGAGCGCCGAGACGCGAGGGCGGTGGCGAGTGAAGCGAGCCTTTACGGGCGGCTCGCCGCGCCGCGTCGAACGAGGGCTTCGGCACCGGCTGCGAGCTATGGTGTGCCGCTCGCCGTGTTTCTCGATCTGCCGATGCTGACCGGCGAGGAGACGCCTTATGCGCCGCGCATTGCCGTGGCGGCCGACCCATGGCCGGGCGGCGTGGCACTGTGGAAGAACGCGGGTGCGGGCTTTGCGCTCGACCGGGTTATTTCACGTGAGGCGACGATAGGGCGGACGACGAGCGCGCTTGCGGCCGGTATCACGTCGCGCTGGGATTATTCGCAGAAGCTGACCGTTGCGCTGGTTTCGGGCGCGCTTTCACTCGCGGATGAAAGCGCGGTGCTTGGCGGCGCGAATGTCGCCGCGCTGGAAACGCCGGAAGGCGACTGGGAGGTGATCCAGTTCCGCGAGGCGGCGCTCGTTGCCGCGGAGACTTACGAACTATCGGCGCTTCTGCGCGGACAGGCAGGGACCGAGGCGGCGATGCGGTCGCCTCTCGCGGCGGGCGCGCGCTTCGTGCTGATCGACGGTGCGGTGAGCGAGATCGGCTTCAACGACGGCGAGCGCGGCCTTGAGAGGATATGGGCCTGGGGCCCGGCGTCGAAGCCCATCGACGATGCGAGCTATGCGACAGCGGCGCGCGTTTTTCAGGGTGTGGGGCTCCTGCCCTTGTCGCCGGTGCATCTGCGTGCGGCGCGGGACGCGGGTGGCGATATCGCAATCGGCTGGGTTCGGCGGACGCGCATGGGTGGCGATGGCTGGGCGGGAACGGACGTGCCGCTTGGCGAGGAAGAGGAGCGCTACGCGCTCGATATTCTGAGTGGGGGAATTGTCATGCGGAGCTTCGACGTGACGAGTGCGGGGGCCAGCTACACGGCGGCGATGCAGATCGCGGATTTCGGATCGACAACATTCACCACGCTTTCCATGCGCGTCGCTCAGGTGAGCCGCGCATTCGGGCGCGGGACGGCAAGAGAGGCGACACTACATGTCTGAGACATTGCATCTGAAACTTCCCTACCTCGAAGCCGCACAGTCACAGAAGCATGTGACGGTGAATGAAGGGCTCCGCGCGCTCGATGCGTTGGTGCAGCTTTCGGTGAAGTCGCGCGCGCTGAATACGCCGCCATCCACGCCTGTGGAGGGCGATCGCTATATCGTTGCCGCAGCGCCGATCGGTACGTGGAGCGCGGCGGCAGGCGCGATCGCCGCTTTTGTCGATGGCGTGTGGCGTTTCTTTGCGCCGCAGACCGGATGGCGCGCCTTTGACGAAAACGCGGGCGAGTTCGTCTACTGGTCGGGAAGCGCATGGGCGCGTGAGCCTTCGGGCGTGAGCGTGGTAAGCGCGCATGGAGCCATGACGACGCTTGCGATCATCGAGGGCGATCACACGATCACGGCAGGGACCTATAACGACACTTCGTTCACGATCCCGGACAGGGCCATTGTTCTCGGCATCACGGGGCGCGTTCTCACCGCGATCGCGGGAGCGACCTCCTGGAACCTCGGCGTCGCGGCGGATGCATCGCGCTATGGGAACGGGATCGGTGTAGCGGCGGGGTCCACGGTCATCGGCCCGTCCGGCACGCCGGTGACTTATTGGGGGGCGACGGCCGTGCGTGTCTCGTCTGTAGGGGGAAGTTTCACGGGCGGGAAGGTGCGGCTGGCCGTGCATTACCTGGCGCTGACGGGGGTGGGGGCATGACACGAAAATGATCGATGCGGGGTCGGGCAATTCCGCCGCGGCATTGAGGGGTGACGGCCTGCACCCGAACCCCTATAAAGGGCGGGCGCGACCGGGGGAGCCGCGTGAAGTCCTTTGCTTCACTTTGTTTCGATGAAGGGGTTTCATGGCACGGCCTCGCCTGTTCTCATCGCGCAGGATGTTTTCCTCGCGCCGGATGATCTTCTCGGACGTCCGTCCGAGGCGTCCTTTCCTTCGCACCCTGGGATTCGCGCTTGCCGCCGCGCTCATTTTCGCGGCGGGCGTCTATACCGGTCAGAACTTTCCTCACATCCTCGGTTCACGGCAGCCGGCGCCGGTTGCCGCAGCGGAATTCTGATTTTTCAGGGCGCTTGTCGCCTGCATCCGCATCGGCCCTTGCCGCTCGGCCCTCTTCACGCCAAATATGGCTGCCAACAACGCCGCCAGACATCCGGCGGCAGACGGGGGAGGCACATGGATCTTCAACTCGCAGGCAAGACGGCGCTCGTCACCGGCTCTAACCGGGGAACGGGGCGGGTCATTGCCGAGCGCCTTGCGGCTGAAGGCGCGCGTGTCGTTGTGCATGGCTTTGGCGAGGGTGATGCGGCTGCAGCCGTGGCCGAGATCCGCGCTGCGGGCTTCGAGGCCTTTGGCGTTGCGGGCGACATCACGACGGACGAGGGCGCGAAGGCCGCCTGCGACGCGGCGATCGCTGCTGTCGGGCCCATCGATATTCTGATCAACAATTATGGCATTGCCGAAGCGGGCTCCTGGTCGCGGTCGGAAACGCCGGACTGGATCGACGCCTATGAGAAGAATGTGCTCTCCGCGGTGCGGATGACGCGTCTTTGCGTGCCAGCGATGAAGGAGCGGCATTGGGGCCGCGTCATCATGCTCGGTACGATCGGGTCGACTGAGCCTGCCGCGCGCATGCCTCATTATTATGCGGCCAAAGGTGCGCTCGCGACGATGACCGTGAGCCTTGCGAAGGAGCTGGCGGGCACGGGCATCACCGTCAACATCGTCAGCCCCGGCCTCATCCGCACGAAGGAAGTGGAAGAACGCTTTCTCGCGCAGGGCTATGAGAAGGGCTGGGGCACGACATGGGAAGAGGTGGAGCCCCATGTGCTCAAGGTTTTCATGAACAACCTGACGGGCCATGTGACGACGACGGCGGAAGTGGCCGATCTCGTCGCCTTCGTTGCAAGCCCCCGCGCGGGTGCTCTGATGGCGCTCAATCTGCGGATAGACGGCGGTACCACCGCGATCGTGACATAAGAGAAAAAGAGAATGCAGACATTCCGTTTCGATCTTTGCGAACTGCCGGAGGAGACCAAGGGGCTCCGGCAGGAAGTGCGCGATTTCCTTGCTGTGGAGCTCAAGCACATTCCGGCCGTGACGCGGGCGCAGACCTGGTCCGGCTCCGATCCAGAATTCAGCCGCAAGATGGGCGCGAAGGGCTGGATCGGCATGCGCTGGCCGAAACAATATGGCGGGCATGAGCGCTCGGCCTTCGACCGTTATGTGGTTCTGGAGGAAATGCTCGCGGCGGGGGCGCCAGTGGGCGCTCACTGGATCGGCGACCGGCAGTCGGGACCGCTGCTTCTCAATTTTGGAACGGAAGAGCAGCGCCAGCTCATTCTGCCGAAGGTCGCGCGCGGCGAATGCTATTTCTGCATCGGCATGTCCGAACCGGATTCGGGCTCCGATCTTGCAGCGACGCGGACCAAGGCCGAGAAGGTCGATGGCGGTTACAGGGTCAACGGCACGAAGCTCTGGACCTCAGGCGCACATCACGCGCATTACATGATCGCGCTCTTCCGCACGAGCCCGGACAAGCACGCGGGGCTGACGCAGTTTCTCGTCGATCTCAAGAATACGGATGGCATCACCATCCGCCCGATCAAGGACCTTGCCGGCAACGCGCATTTCAACGAAGTCGTGTTTCAGGACGCCTTTGTGCCGGACAGCATGCTTGTGGGCAGCGAAGGTTCAGGCTGGGCGCAGGTGGGAGCGGAACTCGCCTTCGAGAGGTCGGGACCGGAGCGTTATCTTTCGAGCTTCCTGCTGATGGTCGAAATGATCCGTGAGCTGCAGAAGCGCGGCGGCGCGGAAGGTGCGCGCGAGATCGGCCGCCTGGTCGCGCATCTTGTCACGCTGCGCCAGATGTCGCTCTCGGTTGCGGGCATGCTCGACAAGGGCGAGAATCCAGCGCTTGAAGCATCGGTGGTGAAGGATCTCGGCGCGGTGTTCGAGCAGGACATGCCGGTAAAGGCACATGAGCTGCTTGGTATCGCCCCGACGGTCGGCGCCGGCAGCGATCTCGAACAGGTGCTTGGGTACCTGACGCAGACCGTGCCTTCTTTCTCGCTGCGCGGCGGGACGCGCGAAATCCTGCGCGGCATCATCGCCCGCGGGCTCGGACTTCGCTGAGGAGAGCGCCATGAACGAATTGCAGACGATCCTCTCCGACAGCATTGCGAAGCTTCTCGGCGATCATGTGAACAAGGACGTCATCCAGAGGGCGGAGGAGGGCCAGTGGCCAGCCGAGCTCTGGGAGGCGCTGGTTCAGAACGGCATGACGCGCATTCTGGTGCCCGAGGCGCAGGAAGGCGCGGGCGCAAACTGGGAGGATGCGCATGTGGTGTTGAAGGCGGCGGGCGAGCATTCCACACCCGCGCCATTGGCTGAAGCAATACTGGCGGGCTTCATTCTGGGCCGCGCGGGCATTGCGATGCCTGAAGGCGTCGTTACCGTGATGGAAGGCGATTTCAAGCTCGAAAGCGGAAGACTTTCGGGCGTTGCGAAGGCCGTGCCATGGGGACGGAACGCGACACATGCGGTGACCGTCGTTGAAAGCGGTTGGGGCGTCGAGACTGTGCTTGCGCCGCTTCAATATGCCCGGATCGACAAGGACCAGAATGTCGCGCGCGAGCCGCGCGATACGCTGACCTTCGATCATGTCGTGGTCGATACGGCCTGGGCGGGACTGCCCGGCAATGCGGTGAAGCTCTATGGCGCGTTGACGCGCTCGATCCAGATGGCGGGCGCGCTCGATTACCTCACGCGGGCGTCGGTGCAATATGCCAATGAGCGGACACAGTTCGGAAAGCCCATCGGGAAGTTCCAGGCGATCCAGCAGCAGCTCGCTGTGCTGTCGACGCAATCGGCGGCGGTGGGCATCGCGGCGGCCCATGCGGCGGCGCGCGCTGACAAGGTAAGCTCCGGCGACGCGGCCGCTTTCGAAATCGCTGTGGCGAAAGTGCGTGCCGACGACGCATCGAGCGCCGCGACTTCCATCGCGCATCAGGTGCATGGCGCGATCGGCTTTACTTATGAGCACGGGCTCCACTTTGCGACGCGGCGGCTCTGGTCGTGGCGGGCGGAGTTCGGCTCCGGCGCCGATTGGGCCGATTGGCTCGGCCGCGAGACGATTACGCGGGGTGCGGACAAATTGTGGCCCTATGTGACGGGCCGGTGAGATTGAAACGATAAGGGTGCTGCTCTCCGCATCCTGTCATCCCGCCCCCGGGACGACCGGGGTGACGGCATTTGTAATTGGGAGACCTACAGTGGACCTACTCGAAGCCCTCAAGACGCGCATTTCCTGCCGCGCCTTTCTCGACAAGCCGGTGCCGGAAGCGACGGTGCGCGCCATTCTCGACGGCGCGAAATGGGCGCCTTCGGGCGGCAATCTGCAGCCCTGGCACGTCTATGTCGTCGCCAATCAGCGATTGAAGGACTTCCTCGCATTGATCGCCGAGAAGCAGAAGACGACGCCTTTCGGCGAGGGGTCGGAATACCACATCTATCCCAAGGATCTGAAGGAGCCCTACAAGGCGCGGCGCTTCAAATGCGGCGAGGACATGTATGCGACGATCGGCGTCGCGCGGGAGGACAAGGCGGGCCGGCTCCAGCAGTTCGCACGCAACTTCCAGTTCTTCGACGCGCCGGTGGCGCTCTTCTTTGCTATCGACCGGCAAATGGGGATCGACCAATGGGCCGATCTCGGCATGTTTGTGCAGTCGGTCATGCTGATGGCTCGTGAGCACGGACTCCATACCTGCCCGCAGGAAGCCTGGGCGATCTGGCCGAAGACAATCGGGGAGTTTCTCGACATGCCGTCGGAGCTTATGCTCTTCTGCGGCATGGGGCTTGGCTACATGGACGAGTCCGCGCCAATCAACGGGCTGCGGACCGACCGGGCCCCGATGGAGGAATGGGCGAGCTTCTCGGGGTTCTGAGGCGCGTTCATTCATCGAAGGTTCAGTCTGAAAGGCCTAGAACCGGGGCATGATGAGGACGCAGACATATATGGCGCTTGCGCTCGCTGCCTTCCTCGCCCTGCCGGGCGGGGAGGCGGCTGCCGCGCCCTGGCGCCATGACCACCGCTCCATGATCGGCCGGCCGATCGAGCGGACCGAGATGCGCTCCGACCAGAACGACGCCCGGGAGGGTGTCCGCACCGGTCGCATCCAGCCGCTCGGCAAGGTGCTCAGAAATGTCCACGCCCGCTATCCGGGGCAGCTTCTCGACGCGCAGCTTGTGGACGCGGACGGCCGTCCGGTCTATCTCATCAAGCTGATGACGCCGGACGGCAATGTGGGCATTGTTTCGGCGGATGCCGCCACTGGCGACATAATCGATTACCGCCAGGGAGGGCGCTGAGACATGCGGCTGCTCGTCGTCGAGGACGATCCCGATCTCAACCGTCAGCTCGTAAGCGCGCTGACGGATGCAGGCTATGTCGTCGACAAGGCGAACGATGGCGAAGAAGGCCATTTTCTCGGCGAGACGGAACCCTATGACGCCGTGGTGCTCGACCTGGGCCTTCCCGGCATGGACGGCGTGACGGTGCTGGAGAAATGGCGTCGCGCCGGCCGCAACATGCCGGTGCTGATCCTGACCGCCCGCGACCGCTGGTCGGACAAGGTGGCGGGTTTCGACGCAGGCGCCGACGATTACGTGGCGAAGCCCTTCTTCATGGAGGAAGTGCTGGCGCGGCTCCGGGCGCTGCTTCGCCGGGCGACCGGCCATGCGACCAGCGAGCTCGAATGCGGCCCCTTGCGCGTCGATACGCGCACCTCCCGCGTGACCGTCAACGGCACGGCGGTGAAGCTGACCTCGCTCGAATATCGACTGGTCGAATATCTGATCCATCATCAGGGCCGGATCATCTCGCGGACCGAACTCGTCGAGCATCTTTACGATCAGGATTTCGACCGAGACTCAAACACGATCGAGGTTTTCGTCGGGCGTCTGCGGCGCAAGCTGGGCAAGGACATGATCGAGACGGTGAGGGGCCTCGGCTACCGCCTCGCGGCCCCGGAAGATGCAGCTTAGAAACTTCCGCATAAGGGACAGCCTCGCGCTCCGCCTCATCGCGGGCGCGGCGCTCTGGAGCGTCATTGCGCTGGTTGCGGGCGGCATCATTCTTTCCTCGATCTTCCGCCATTCGGTGGAAACGTCTTTCGATGCGCGGCTAGAGGTGCTTCTTGGCAGCCTGGTCGCGACGACCGACATCGACGACAGGAAGCAGATCGTGCGCACACGCGATCTCAATGAGACGCGCTTCGACTTCGCCTATTCTGGCTGGTACTGGCAGATAGCTCCCCTCGCGCAGAGGCTCGCATTGCGCTCGCGCTCGCTTTTCGATCAGGCGATTGACCTCACAAATTCCGCCGGCGCGGCGCGCGACGTTTCCGGCGCGAGCTTTTTCGATGCCATGGGGCCTGAGGACCAGCATCTGCGCGTTGTCGAGCGCCGCTTGATGTTGCCGGGCTATGACGTGCCGGTGTCCTTTGCGGTCGCCGCCGACAAGGCCGAGATGGAAGGCGATATTCAGAAGTTTAACTCGACGGTCTTCACGGCCATGGCGGGGCTTGGTCTTGGCATTCTGGTGGCGTTGCTCATCCAGGTACGTTTCGGCTTGCAGCCACTCGACCGCGTGCGTCGCGCACTTGCCACGATCCGTTCGGGCAGAGCGACAAAGCTCGACGGAAAGTTTCCCGCCGAAATCGAGCCGCTGGCGGAAGAGATCAATTCGCTTCTGGACAGCAATCGGGAGGTCCTGGAGCGCGCCCGCACCCATGTGGGCAATCTGGCCCATGCACTGAAGACGCCGCTCTCCGTGCTCACCAACGAGGCGCGGGCACATCCGGATGCGTTCGGCGAGAAGGTGACGCGGATCGCGGCGACCATGCGCGAGCAGATCGACCATCACCTGGCGCGCGCGCGCGTGGCTGCCTCAGCCAATGTCTTTGGCGCTCACACGCCGGTGGGGCCGGTACTGGTGCGGCTTGGCCGGGCGCTTCAACGCATCTATGCCGAGCGAGGGATTGAGGTTGTCGCCGAAAGCGCCGACGGGCTCGGCTTTCGCGGTGAGGCGCAGGACCTGGAGGAGATGGCGGGCAACCTTCTCGATAATGCCTGCAAATGGGCGGCGTCCCGCGTCGAGCTTCGGGCGGCGCCATTGTCCGAGCTTCGGAAGGGACGGCCCGCCTTTCTCATAACCGTCGAGGATGATGGGCCGGGCGTTCCGGAAGAGAAGCGGGCGGCAGTGTTGAAGCGGGGCGGGCGGCTTGATGAGACGAAGCCGGGCTCAGGCCTTGGCCTCTCGATCGTCACCGAGATTGCGGAACTTTACGGCGGTGAGCTTAGGCTCACGGCATCCGAATTGGGCGGGTTACGCGCTGAACTGATCCTGCCTGCGTCGAGCGAGTAGACGCCATCCGTACGGAGATCGCCTGAAAATTAAAAGGCCGCCGCTCTCCCCTCGGGAGTGCGGCGGCCAAGGCAACGGCTGCGACGCGATCCGTTATTGACGCTGTGCCGGATCGCTCCGTTTGTCGCTCATTTGCAAGCGTCGCGTCACCGGGGCTAAGCCCCTTGGTGAAAAGAATGTTGGCTCAGGCGGAAAGGTCCACAGGAGTGCCCGACCTCACCTGCCTCGCCACACGA
>DAIEIL010000097.1 GCA_027352645.1 Rhodobiaceae bacterium
GGACGGGACGCTGATCGCACGGGCCCATGAATTGGGGCTTCAGGTCCATGTCTGGACCATCGACGAGCCTGCCGAAATGAACCGGCTGATCGACCTCGGCGTGGACGGGCTGATGACCGACCGGCCTGCTGTTCTCAAAGCGGTTCTTGTTGAAAGAGGGCTTTGGACCTCGTAATAACCCTGATGTTGCCGCAGTGAAGTTAATGCGACAATTCGTGGCAGCTCATTACTGCCTCGGAACGATAATGTGTGTTACTAAATGGGGCACAACAAGACGAAAGCGGGCCTGAGGCCTGCTTTTCGCCATTGCGAAGGCCGAAGTAAGAACAGGGTTACGGCCATGGACTATCAGACCAAGCTTGCCGACGCGCTCCGCTCCGTGAAGGACGAAGGCCGCTACCGCGTCTTTGCGGATATCCTCCGCCATCGCGGCGATTTTCCCCGCGCGACGTTTCATACGGCCGAAGGCGCGCGTGAGATCATCGTCTGGTGCTCCAACGACTATCTGGGCATGGGCCAGCATCCGGCGGTGCTCGATGCCATGCACCGTGCCATCGACGAATGCGGCGCAGGTTCGGGCGGCACACGGAACATCTCCGGCACCACGCATTACCATGTCGACCTCGAAGCCGAGCTTGCCGACCTTCACCAGAAGGAAGCCTCGCTTCTTTTCACCTCCGGTTATGCTGCGAACGACGCGACGCTTTCCACGCTGGCGCGCGTTCTCGGCGATTGCGTCATCATCTCCGACGCGATGAACCACGCCTCCATGATCGAGGGCATCAAGCGCGGCGGCGGACCGAAGCGCCTCTGGAAGCACAACGACCTCGCGCATCTCGAACAGCTGCTGAAGGATATCGATCCCGAGCAGCCGAAGATCGTGGCCTTCGAGTCCGTTTATTCGATGGATGGCGACATTGCACCGATCGGCGAGATCTGCGATCTCGCGCATAAATATGGTGCGCTGACCTATCTCGACGAAGTGCATGCGGTCGGCCTCTACGGCCCGCGCGGCGGCGGCATTGCCGAGCGCGACGGCGTGCTCGACAAGGTCGATATCATCGAGGGCACGCTGGCCAAGGGCTTCGGCGTCATGGGCGGATATATCGCCGGTTCCTCGGTGCTGGTCGATGTCGTGCGTTCCTATGCGCCGGGCTTCATCTTCTCGACGTCGCTTTCGCCGGTTCTCGTCGCGGGCGTTCTCGCCTCCGTGCGCCACCTCAAGGCGAGCAATGCGGAGCGCGAGCGTCATCAGGAACGCGCCGCCACGCTGCGCGCGAAGCTCGCCGCTGCAGGCCTGCCCGTGATGATGTGCGAAAGCCATATCGTGCCGGTGTTTGTTGGCGATCCGGTCATCTGCAAGCAGGTGAGCGATGACCTGCTGAACGACCACGACATCTATGTGCAGCCCATCAACTATCCGACCGTCCCGCGCGGCACGGAGCGGCTGCGCTTCACGCCTTGCCCGGTCCACACGGACGAAATGATGGACGACCTGGTGAAGGCGCTCGATCAGGTCTGGACGCGGCGGAATATCCGGCGTGCCGCCTGAGGGCAAATCAGGTCGACCCCAAACGCCCGGCGCTCAGCCGGGCGGACCTCGCGAAGTGATTTTCGAATATACGCCGCTCGGCTCCAGCGTGAAGGTGACGGCGGTCGATTGCGCGACAGGCGCGGAATCTTCCGTGCTCGGTCCCATTGGGGCACCTCAGCGCGAACTCGAGCGGCTCGCGCTTCATAAATTGCAGCAAAAGATATTGCGCGAAGGCGGTGCGGTTGCCTCGCCGAAGAAACCCGGCGATGCCGGGGGCGGGCGCGGCGGAATCCTCGTCTAGAGGCGGGCGTCCAGCGGCGCGATTACTTGCGCTTGCGGCCGCGTGCACCGGGGGCGCTGGCGCGGCCGAGGCCGATCTGCTTGGCGAGGCGCGAACGCTGCGCGGCATAATTCGGCGCGACCATCGGATAGTCGAGCGGCAGGTTCCACCGCGCCCGATATTCCTCCGGCGACATGCCGTATTGCGAGCGGAGATACCGCTTCAGCATCTTCAGCTTCTTGCCGTCTTCGAGGCAGACGATGTAGTCGGGCGCGACCGACTTCTTGATCGGCACAGCGGGCGTAAGCTCCTGCGATGCCCCTTGCACCTTGCCCTGCTCCAGATCCGACAGGGTGGCGTGGACCGTGCGGATGAGACTCGGCAGGTCATTTGCCGGGATCACATTCTTGCTCAGATAGGCAGCGACGATATCGCTCGCGAGGCCCAGAAGGCCCATTGAGGACACATCGATCTTGGTCTTGCTGTCGCCCGTCATCCCGCTGCCTCTTCCTTCGTGGCGGTCACTGCCATCGACCGAATCCCAGTACAGAATAGTAGAATCGTTTTATCTCGCCGGGTCTGTAGAGATCAAGGTCTGGTGGGGCCATTTTGGAGGTCAGTGCTACTAAAATCCGCTCCGGAAGCAGGTATAGGCACAATAATTATGTTATGAATTTGAATACAAACGGATGAGGATTGTGCGGGCGCCGCACTTCATTGCGGCAATTTACCTTTTTCTCCCTTCGGCCGGATATACCGTGGCCGCCGTCGAAACGCGCAGGTCGTCGATCATGTAGCGCGTTGGCTTCAGGGGACGATATGTGGTATCACGCGCGCTGAGGCGGGGCGGAATATGTTTCGGGCTCGGTGTCCAGTATTGGGCCATCCGAGCCGGCAGTCCCAATAACCGTCTGGTTCAATATTTCCGGCGAACAAGGTTCAATCGATGTCATCGAGCAATGCGGCAACTGGGCAGGCAGTACCTGCCGGTTTCTTCAACGACAGCCTTGCGGAGAGCGATCCGGATATTCTTCGCGCCATCGAACTCGAACTCGAACGCCAGCAGACGCAGATCGAATTGATCGCGTCGGAGAACATCGTTTCCCGCGCTGTGCTTGAAGCGCAGGGTTCGATCATGACGAATAAATACGCCGAGGGTTATCCCGGTCGCCGCTATTACGGCGGCTGCGAATTCGTCGACATCGCCGAAAACCTCGCCATCGAGCGCGCGAAGAAACTCTTCGATTGCGCCTTTGTGAACGTGCAGCCCAATTCGGGCTCGCAGGCCAACCAGGGCGTCATGATGGCGCTGCTGAAGCCGGGCGAGACGATCATGGGCATGAGCCTCGCGGCAGGCGGCCACCTCACGCATGGCGCCGCGCCCAACCAGTCGGGCAAGTGGTTCAACGCCGTGCAGTATGGCGTACGCCAGCAGGATCATCAGATCGACCTCAACGAGGTCGAGGATCTGGCGAAGAAGCACCAGCCGAAGCTCATCATTGCGGGCGGTTCGGCCTATCCGCGCATCATCGACTTCAAGGCGTTCCGCGCCATCGCCGACAGCGTCGGCGCGCTGCTGATGGTCGACATGGCGCATTTCGCGGGCCTCGTCGCGGGCGGTGTCCATCCGAGCCCGCTGCCTTACGCCGACGTGGTCACGACGACGACGCACAAGACGCTGCGCGGCCCGCGCGGCGGCATGATCCTTTCGAACAACGAGGACATCGGCAAGAAGATCAATTCGGCGATCTTCCCCGGCATTCAGGGCGGCCCGCTGATGCATGTGATCGCGGGCAAGGCGGTCGCCTTCGGCGAGGCGCTGCGTCCGGGCTTCAAGCTCTATGCGCAGTCGGTCGTGGACAATGCCCGTGCGCTCGCCGCGACGCTGGCGGAGGCGGGCTTCGCCATCGTTTCGGGCGGCACCGATACGCATCTGATGCTTGTCGACTTGCGTCCGAAGAGCCTCACCGGCAAGGTTGCCGAGGCGGCGCTGGAGCGGGCCAGCATCACCTGCAACAAGAACGGCATTCCTTTCGATCCGGAGAAGCCGACCATCACCTCGGGCGTGCGCCTCGGAACGCCTGCGGGCACGACGCGCGGCTTCGGCGTGGGCGAGTTCCAGCAGGTCGGCAAGCTCATCACGGAGGTCCTGACGGGCCTGGCGAAGAATGGCGAAGAGGGGAATGCGCAGGTCGAGGCTTCGGTGCGCGAACGCGTGCTCGGTCTCTGCAAGGAGTTCCCGATCTATGGTGGTCCGAAGTAGGGGGCGGCCCGAAACAGGGCGTCTTGAGGCGGCGATTTGAGGTCTGTTCGATGAAAATGGCGGGGGTCTGAGGGGATGCGTTGTCCGTATTGCGGAAATGAAGATACGCAGGTCAAGGACTCACGTCCGACCGAGGACAATACCTCCATCCGGAGGCGGCGCTTCTGCACCGCTTGTGGCGGCCGGTTCACCACTTTTGAGCGGGTCCAGCTGCGCGAACTGACCATTATCAAGGCCAGCGGCCGCCGGGTGCCCTTCGACCGCGACAAACTCATGCGTTCCGTGCAAATCGCGATGCGCAAACGCCCAGTTGAGCAGGAGCGCGTGGAGCGTATGGTGAGCGGCATTGTGCGCCGGCTCGAAAGCATGGGCGAAAGCGAGATTCCGTCATCAGTTGTCGGGCGGCTCGTGATGGAAGGCCTGAGCTCCATTGACGCCGTCGCATATGTCCGCTTCGCTTCGGTCTACAAGAATTTCCACGAGGCGAAGGATTTCGAGGAGTTTCTGGGCGAACTGAGCGGCCCGGGCCGGGACGAGGTCGACGACGACCGCTGACCGATCTCGCCCCAACAGACAGATTGGGATGCGAGATGGCGAAAGCCTCGAACAAGGCAATAGACACCGATTTCATGAAGATGGCGCTGAGCATCGCGGCTCGCGGTCTCGGCATCGTTGCGCCCAATCCGGCCGTCGGCTGCGTCATCGTCAAGGACGGGATCGTGGTGGCGCGCGGCTGGACCCAGAAGGGCGGCAGGCCCCATGCGGAGACAGAGGCCCTGGCGCGCGCCGGAGAAGCGGCGAGGGGCGCCACCGCCTATGTCACGCTTGAGCCCTGCGCCCATCACGGCAAGACCCCGCCCTGTGCGGAAGCGCTGATCGCTGCCGGGATCGCCCGTGTCGTGGGTGCCGTGTCCGATCCCGACCCCCGCGTTGCAGGCAAGGGCTATGACATGCTCCGCAAGGCGGGCATCGAGGTCGTCGAGGACATCTGCGAGGCAGAAGCCCGCGATCTCAATCAGGGGTTCTTCCAGAAGATCACCGAAGAGCGTCCGCTGGTGACTCTGAAACTCGCCACCTCCGCTGACGGCAAGACGGCGACGCATGGCGGGCAGAGCCGCTGGATCACGGGCGAGGGCGCTCGCGCCCGCGGCCATTATCTCCGCGCGACGCATGACGCGATCATGATCGGCAGCGCCACGGCGATCGTCGACGATCCTGAGCTGACCTGCCGTCTGCCGGGCCTTGGAGGACAATCGCCGGTGCGCATTGTGGCGGATGGGCGTCTGCGCCTGCCGCTCACCACGAATCTGGTGCGCGACGCAAAGAAGATTCCGCTCTGGATTCTGACGTTGCCGGGCGGCGACTCCGCGCGGCGTGCGGCCTTTACCGATTGCGGCGCCGAACTGATCGATGTCGATCCGGGTACGGATGGATTGATGGATATGAAGATGGCGATGCGCCGTCTCGCGGAGCGCGGGGTGACGCGGCTTCTGGTCGAGGGCGGCGCGCGGCTTGCGGCCTCGCTCATTTCGGCGCGTCTCGTCGATCGCGTCGAGTGGTTCCGCGCCTCGCGCATCATCGGGGGCGACGGTTATTCCGGCATCGCGCCGCTTGGCGTCGATCTGCTCGACAAGGCGCCGTCGCTGACTCTGACGCGAACCGTCATCCTCGGCGAAGACACTCTTTCAAGCTATGTGGTGCGAGGCTGAATGTTCACGGGTATCATCACCGATGTCGGGCGGATTGAATCCGTCGAAACGCGCGGCGACACACGCTTCGTCATCGAGACGAGCTACGACCCCGATACGATTGCTCTGGGCGCGTCCATCGCCTGCTCGGGCTGCTGCCTGACCGTGATTGAAAAAGGGCGCGGCGCGGAGCGCAACTGGTTCGCGGTCGATGCCTCGGGTGAAACCCTCGGCTGCACGACGCTTGGGAACTGGAAGCAGGGCACGGCGATCAATCTCGAACGCGCGCTCAAGGCGGGCGATGAGCTCGGCGGCCATATCGTCAGCGGACATGTCGACGGCGTAGGCAAGATCGTCGATGTGAGACCTGAAGGCGACTCCCTGCGCTTCACCTTCGAGGCGCCTGCGGCGTTGCGCAAATTCATTGCCCCCAAGGGCTCGGTGACGATCGACGGCACGTCGCTCACCGTCAATGAGGTGAATGACATCAGGGTTGATGGCGAAATGAGGGCGCTTTTCGGCGTCAACATCATTCCCCATACCCAGTCCGTTACCACCTGGGGGCAGGCAAAGGCCGGAAATTCCGTAAATCTTGAAATCGACATGCTGGCGCGGTATGTGGCCCGGCTCGCAGAAAAGGACTGACACCCGTGTACAAGGAATACCTGTCGCCCATCGAAGAGGTGATCGAGGATGCCCGCAACGGCAAGATGTTCATTCTTGTCGATGCCGAGGATCGTGAAAACGAAGGCGATCTCGTCATCCCCGCCCAGATGTGTACGCCTGAGGCCGTCAACTTCATGGCGAAATACGGCCGCGGCCTGATCTGCCTCTCGCTCACGAACGACCGTGCGAAGCAGCTCAATCTGCAGTTCATGTCGTCGAACAACCAGTCGCGCAACCAGACGGCTTTCACCGTCTCCATCGAGGCGCGCGAAGGCATCTTGACCGGCATTTCCGCGCATGACCGCGCCCACACGGTTTCGGTCGCCATCGACCCGACAAAGGGCCAGAACGACATCGTGTCACCGGGCCATGTTTTCCCGCTGGTCGCCAAGGATGGCGGCGTGCTCGTCCGCGCGGGCCATACCGAGGCCGCGGTCGACATCGCGCGTCTCGCCGGGCTTTATCCCTCGGGTGTCATCTGCGAGATCATGAACGATGACGGCACCATGGCGCGTCTGCCCGATCTGGTGCAGTTCGCGCAGCTGCATGGGCTCAAGATCGCGACCATCGCCGATCTCATCTCCTATCGCCGTCGCTACGATCACTTCATCCATCGCGCCATCGAAACCGAGCTGGAGAGCAAGTTCGGCGGCGAGTTCAAGATGATGGTCTATCTGAACACCGTCGAATATGCCGAGCACATCGCACTGGTGAAGGGCGACATCTCCACGCCCGAACCTGTGCTCGTGCGCATGCATGCGATGAACGTGTTCGACGACATCCTTGGCGCGTCGGGCGGGCGCTCGGACATGCTGAAGGATGCGATGAACATCATTTCGGAGGAGGGCCGCGGCGTCGTCGTGCTCATCCGCGATACGACCGCGACCGTCGTGTCGGACCTTCTGCTCCGCAAGGGCGAGAACATCGAACAGCGCATGCCACGCCGCTTGCGCGAATATGGCGTCGGCGCGCAGATCCTGCTAGACCTCGGCGTCCACGACATGATCCTTCTTTCCGATACGGACCGCAGCATTGTCGGCCTCGACGGCTACGGGCTGAAGATCGTCGGCCAGAAGCCGATCAGCGCCGCCAAGCGTGGGCAGAGCGAAAAGAAGGCGAAGGAGTCCGCATCTTGAAGACGACCAAGGCCCATATCCTCATCATCGAGGCTCGTTTCTACGAGCATCTCGCCGATGAGCTGGCGCGCGGCGCCATTGCCGAAATCGAGTCGCGCGGCGCCACCTGGGAGCGGGTGTCGGTTCCGGGCGTGCTCGAAATTCCGGCAGCGGTCAAATTCGCGCTCGACGCCATGGCGCACGGCGCGGCGTCGCGGCGGATCGACGGCTTCGTCGTGCTCGGCTGCGTCATTCGCGGCGAGACCACGCATTATGATATTGTTTCCAACGAGTCGGCGCGGGCGCTGATGGATCTGTCGGTCGAACGCTCTCTCGCGCTCGGCAACGGCATCCAGACGGTCGAAAACGAGGCGCAGGCTCTGGCCCGCGTCCGGGTGACAGAAAAGAACAAGGGCGGCGGCGCTGCGCGGGCCTGCCTCGATATGATCGATCTCAAGCGCAGCTTGGGCGCATGACGCAAGGTGTTGCCAAAATGATGGCTTCGGCGGAGCCGCCTGCTTCGGGCGGCAAAAATCTCGGCAACAACGCGCGTAGCGTGGCCCGTCTTGGCGCGGTGCAGGCGCTCTATCAGATGGACGTCGCGGGCACGCAGCTCGACGACATCGTCGACGAGTTCGTGCATCACCGCTTCGGTCAGGAGATCGAGGGCGAGATTTACCCGCAGGCCGACGAGGCGCATTTCGAAGACGTCATTCGCGGCGTCGTGCGCGAGCAGCGCGACATTGACCTCGCGATCAACGGCGCGCTGGCGAAGAACTGGTCGCTGACGCGCATCGACTCGACGCTTCGTGCGATCCTGCGTGCCGGCACTTACGAATTGCGCCGCTGCAAGGATGTGCCGGTGAAGGTTGTCATCAACGAATATGTCGATGTCGCCCACGCCTTCTTCGAGGGCGACGAGCCCGGCGTCGTCAATGCTGTGCTCGACAGGCTGGGTGCGAACCAGCGCAAGACGGGTGGTGCGGGCAATGCCGCAGCCGGATCGTCCTGACGAGTTCAGTCTGATCGCAAAAGTCTTCGCGCCACTTTCGGCCGAAGCGCCGGGGGCATTCGGTCTGACCGATGACGCCGCCCTCTTCGCGCCGGGCGAGGGCATGGAGATTGTCCTCACCGTCGATGCCATTGTCGAAGGCGTGCATTTTCTAAGCTCAGATCCGGCCGACAGCGTCGCGCAGAAGCTGCTGCGCGTGAACCTTTCCGACCTTGCGGCCAAGGGCGCGACGCCGCGCGGCTATCTCCTCGTGACCTCGTGGCGCGCGGACACGACGCTCGCATGGATCGAGGGTTTCGCGGATGGACTGCGCCGCGATCAGAAGACATTTGGCATTGCGCTCTGGGGCGGCGACACGGTTTCGACCCCGGGGCCGCTCAACTTCTCGCTGACCGCGATCGGCGAGGTGCCGCGCGGCAAGATGTTGCGCCGATCCGGCGCCCGAATTGGCGATGACCTCTATGTCTCCGGCACGATTGGCGACGGAGCGCTCGGCCTCGCCGCGGCCGAGGGACGACTCGTCGGCGCCCTCGAAGATGTTCGATCGCTCATCGACCGCTACAGATGCCCTCAGCCGCGAACCGCATTGGGGTCACGCCTTGTCGGCCTTGCCAGCGCCGCGCTTGATGTGTCGGACGGACTTATGGCGGATCTCGGGCATCTCTGCGAAACCTCCGGCGTCGGCGCCCGTATCGAGGCATCGCTGGTTCCGCTTTCGCCGGCCGCCAGCCGCGCCGTGGACGCGAATTCGTCATGGTTCGGAACAGCGCTGACGGGCGGCGACGACTATGAGTTGCTCTTCGCCGCGTCGCCGGCCAATGCTGCCCGTATCGCCGCTGTCGCGACGGAATCAGGCGTTGCCGTCACCCGTATCGGGACAGTCGTAAGCCGGGAGGAAGGCGTCCATGCGGTCGATTCGCAGGGCTCTCCACTTGCCTTCGGGCAGCTTGGATTCAAGCATTTTTGAGCCTTTCCTACGCGTCGCATGAACGCGGGCCGCAAAGGGCGCCGCTGGTTGCTTTCCATTCGGGCAATTGGCATTCTTTCGCACATACTACGTTCTGGAGGGGGAGGACTCGCCGGGCCGCGTGGGCGCAGGCGACAGTCCCGGTGACTTAAGTCAAAGGGAATCAAAAACAATGAGCACTGCGTTGTGGTCAATAATAGGTTGCGGGTTTCTCGCGATCTTGTACGGCATATTTGCGGGTCGTTCTGTTCTGTCGGCTGATGCCGGTAATGCGCGCATGCAGGAGATCGCCGCGGCGATCCAGGAAGGCGCAGGCGCCTATCTGAACCGGCAATACACCACCATCGGCATTGTCGGCCTCGTCATCTTCGTTCTGCTTTCCTGGCTGCTGGGGATCAGGGTGGGGTTCGGCTTCCTCGTCGGCGCGACGCTTTCGGGCGCGGCCGGCTATATCGGCATGCTGGTTTCGGTGCGCGCAAACGTCCGCACGACGCAGGCTTCCTCGAAGAGCCTTGCCGCGGGTCTTTCCATCGCGTTCCGCGCAGGCACGGTTACGGGCATGCTCGTCGCGGGTCTCGCGCTTCTCTCTGTTACCGTCTATTTCGCGGTGCTCACCGTCTATCTCGGCTTCGAACCCAATTCGCGTGAAGTGATCGACGCGCTGGTCGCGCTCGGCTTCGGCGCTTCGCTGATCTCGATCTTCGCACGCCTCGGCGGCGGTATCTTCACCAAGGGTGCGGATGTCGGCGGCGATCTCGTCGGCAAGGTCGAGGCGGGCATTCCCGAGGACGATCCGCGCAATCCCGCGACCATCGCCGACAATGTGGGCGACAATGTTGGCGACTGCGCCGGCATGGCTGCCGACCTTTTCGAAACCTATGCGGTGACGCTCGTTGCGACCATGGTTCTCGCCTCGATCTTTTTCGCGAGCAGCACCAGCGCATCCGTGCTCGACATGATGACCTATCCGTTGGCCATCGGCGGTTCGTGCATCATCACCTCGATCATCGGCGTGTTCTTCGTCCGTCTCGGCAAGAGCAACAACATCATGAACGCCCTCTACAAGGGCTTCATCGCGTCGGCGATCCTGTCGCTCGGCGCTCTCTGGGTCGTCACGGACAAGCTGGTCGGCTTCGACTCGACCTTCACCGTCGGTACGCAGACTTTCACGGGCATGAGCCTCTATGCCTGCGGCGTCAGCGGTCTTGTCGTGACTGGTCTCATCGTCTGGATCACGGAATATTATACGGGCGTCAATTTCCGCCCCGTGCGCAGCGTCGCGGCTTCGTCCGTCACCGGCCACGGCACGAATGTGATCCAGGGCCTTGCCATCTCGATGGAAGCGACGGCGCTGCCGGCACTCACCATCGTGGCGGGCATTCTCGTCACCTATAATCTCGCCGGTCTCTTCGGCATCGCCATCGCCGTTTCGACGATGCTGGCGCTTGCCGGCATGGTCGTCGCGCTCGACGCCTTCGGTCCGGTCACGGACAATGCGGGCGGCATCGCCGAAATGGCCGACCTGCCTGCCAACGTCCGCAAGACCACGGATGCGCTCGACGCCGTGGGCAACACGACGAAGGCAGTCACCAAGGGCTATGCGATCGGTTCGGCGGGCCTCGGCGCGCTGGTTCTGTTCTCGGCCTATACGCAGGACCTCAACTTCTTCTCCGCCTCGCCGGAGACGCATCCTTATTTCGCGGGCGTCACTCCGGACTTCTCGCTTTCGAACCCCTATGTGGTGGTTGGCCTCTTCATCGGCGGCCTGCTGCCCTATCTCTTCGGTTCGATGGGCATGACGGCGGTCGGCCGCGCGGCGGGTGCCGTCGTCGAGGAAGTGCGGCGTCAGTTCAAGGCCGATCCGGGCATCATGGCGGGTACGTCGAAGCCCAATTATGCGCGTGCGGTTGATATGCTGACCAAGGCGGCGATCAAGGAAATGATCATTCCTTCGCTGCTTCCGGTTCTGTCTCCGATCGTCGTCTACTTCGCGGTACTGCAGATCGCCGGCAAGTCCGAGGCATTCTCGGCGGTTGGCGCGATGCTGCTCGGCGTGATCGTGACGGGTCTCTTCGTCGCGCTGTCCATGACCTCGGGCGGTGGCGCCTGGGACAACGCGAAGAAGTACATCGAGGACGGCCATTACGGCGGCAAGGGCTCCGATGCCCACAAGGCAGCCGTCACGGGCGATACCGTTGGCGATCCCTACAAGGACACTGCCGGTCCGGCTGTGAACCCGATGATCAAGATCACGAACATCGTGGCCTTGCTGCTGCTCGCCGTGCTCGCGCACTAAGCGGCCCGATCCAAAGAAAAAGGCCCCGCGGGAAACCGCGGGGCCTTTTATATTCATATGTTCGCAGAGCGTTGTGGAAGCGATCAGCTGCCGGGACGACCCGGAACAG
>DAIEIL010000127.1 GCA_027352645.1 Rhodobiaceae bacterium
CTCGTCGAAGCCGTTCATGTCGATTTCGTGCAGCTCGCCGCCGACGCCGCCATAACCGGCATTGTTGAACAGGATGTCGAGCTTGCCGAACTTCTCGATCGTGTGCTCGACGAGGGTCTTCACTTCCGTCTCATGCGCAACATTGGTGCGGCAATAAGAGAAGTTTTTACCCAGCTCGTGCTCCATCGCCACGCCCTTGTGGTCCTGGAGATCGCCAACGACGACCTTCGCGCCTTCCTTCAGAAAAAGATCGGCCGTGCCGCGGCCGATCCCGCTCGTGCCGCCAGTGATGATCGCAACCTTGCCTTCGAGCCTTCCGCCCATGACGTTTCTCCCTTTGTTTTCTCGTTGGTTTTGTTTCAGCGGCCCCTGAATGCGGGCTTTCTCTTTTCCATGAACGCCTTGCGTCCCTCGGCGTAGTCCTCGCTCGAAAAACAGCGTTCGATCAGCTGATCGCAATAATCGGCGTCGAAATTGTCGGATGCCTTTCGTGTCTCGTCGACGATCTTCTTCGCCGTCATGACGGTCAGCGGCGCATTCTCGGCGATGATCGAGCAGGTGTCCCGCGTCTGGGCCTCCAGCGTCTCGCGCGTAAAGACGCGATTGATGAGGCCCATGGAGAGCGCCTCCTCGCAGGTGAAGCGCCGGGCGGTGAAGAAGATTTCCTTGGCGAAGGCGGGGCCCACCACATCGACGAGGCGGCGCGTGCCGGAAGCCGCATAGGCGAGGCCGAGCTTCGCGGCGGGAATGCCGAAGGTGGAACCTTCCGCGGCGAAGCGGATGTCGCAGGAAAGCGAGATACCGAGGCCGCCGCCGATGCAATAGCCGTCGATCATGGCAATGGTCGGACGCTCGGCGCGCGCGATTGTTTCGAAGGCAAGCGTGGTCGCGTCTTCGTAGGTCGCGACGCTTTCCGGATTGTTGCGCTGCGCCTCGAACTGCGAAATGTCGGCGCCCGCGACAAAGGCCCTGTCGCCTGCGCCCTTCAGCACGATGACGCGGATTTCCGGATCGGATTCGAATTCCGCAATGATCTTCGGCACGGCCTCCCACATGTCGAGGCTGACGGCGTTGAGGCGCTCCGGATTGCTGAAGATCATCCAGCCGATCGAACCGTCCTTGACGGCGATCATGCGCGGGGTGGGAGAGGGCATTCGGGACTCCTGCGGTTCTTAAGGTGCCGCATTCTGCCTGCCCACGTCGCAGGTGTCACCCCGGCTCGAGAGCGGGGTGACACCATTGGTTTAAACCGGCGCGACGACTTCCATTTGCGGCTCATGGACCGGCGGAAGATTGTCCTTCATATCTGCGAGCAGGTCGGACTTCAGCGCCTGGTAGGCCGGATCGTTCCAGAGGTTCCGCCATTGTTGCGGATCGTTCTTGTGATCGTAAAGCTCGCCTTCCGTGCCGTCATAGATCGTGCCGGGCAGATAGGCGGTGATGGTGTAACCGTCGCGATAGATGGTGCGGAGCCCCACCGTCGTTCCATCGACATGGCGGCAGTCCCATTCGGTGAAGACGCGTTCGCGCTTCTGCCGCGTGGCGTCCGCCTCGCTCTGGGGCAGGGGCTTGCCCTGCATCCATTCGGCGACGGGAAGACCCGCGATTTCGCAGAAGGTCGGCGCGAGATCGACCTGGCCGACCGGCGCCGCAACGCTTGCGGGGGCGACATTAGCCGACTTCGCGGGCCGCCAGATCATCGGCAGGCGCATCAGCGCATCGACGTGATAGGGGCCCTTGAAGAGCAGGCCAAACTCGCCCTGAAATTCGCCGTGATCGGTCGTGAAGACGACGTCCACATCGTCGCCCCAGCCGCGCCTTTCAATGGTGGCCATGATCTTCGCCACGGCCTCGTCGATCAGCTCGTTCTCGACATGGGTGAAGGCGTTGATCTCGCGCACCTGATCGGCGGTCATGTCGCAGGCGCGGAACTCCGGTGGCGCTTCGAAATTGGTCACGCGCGCGCCGGTATACCATTCGTGCCAGTGTTGCGGCTTATCCTTCAGGATCGCTTCGATCTTCTCTTTAGAGCCCGGATAGAATTCAGGCATCGGCGTTTCGCGCCAGGGATGGCGACCAAGCTCCGACTTCGGCGGGTCCCAAGGGTGGTGCGGATCGGGGAAGGAGACCCAGCAGAACCAGTCCTCATCCGCTTTCAATCCGTCGAGCCAGGCGATGGCGCGGGCGGCCACCCAGTCGGTGTGATAATGCTCGCGTGCCACATCGTTGAAGTGGAGCTGGCAGCCGCCCGTTTCGCCGCCGCCCGCCGCATTCACCTGAAATTTCGCATCGAGGTTTGGATAGAACTTCGTGAAAGCGTCGGGATCGTGCGTCTTCAGCCATTCGGCGTAGTGGAGGATCAGCGGCGAATGCGCCGCAAGCTCCATATGCTCGAAGCCGCGATGGGGCCCGTATTCTCCAAGCCGCGCCATCTGGCTCTCGTAGAATTGCTGTTTGAAATCGAGGAAGGGCTCGAAATGCGCCTTGCCGATGAGCGCGGTACGATAGCCCGCCTTGTCGTGGAGATATTGCGCGACGCTCGGCGCATCCACGGGCAGCGGCACACCGTTCATCCATACGCCATGTGTCGAGACATATTGCCCGGTGATCATGGTCGAGCGGGCAGGCATGCAGACGACGTTCTGGTTATGCGCGCGGGAATAGTTGATGCCGTTTGCCGCCAGCGCGTCGATCGCCGGCGTGCGGGCCACTTTCTGCCCATTCACGCCGATGGCATCGAAGCGCATCTGATCGGTCGTGATGAAAAGTATCTTCCGGCCCATGAAGCCTCCCCGCGATTTTGTCTCGTTAATGGTGAACATTAGGACATTGGGCGGAGAGGCGCCAGACCGATTATTCCTCACCCTTCAGAAAGCGGATCATCGCGGGGAATGCCTCGCGGTCCTGCAACATGAAAAGATGGCCGCCCTCGAAAAGGCGCAGTTCCGAGCTGCGAATGCGGTTCGCCATTTTCGCCACGGTCGCAGGCGGCGCGATACCGTCATAGCGTCCGGCGCAGACGAGGGTGGGGCAGCGGATCTGGTCCAGCCGGTCCCATGTGTCGTGCTTTGCCCGCGCTTCGAGCTGGCGATGGCGGCCAATGGCCGTGCCCGGTTCGTCCGCATAGGGATCGAGGCTCGCGAAGCTCACCATCGCGTCATAGGCGGCAGGATTTGCCTTGGCCCAGGCCCCGTCATGCCGCGTGTCGGAAATCGGGATCATGTGGCGGGCGCGTTCCTCGCCTTTCAGGTGCTCGATCGTGTGAAAAGGGAAGGAGGCGCCGCCAGCACCGCCCGGCGTTGTGCAGCAGAGGACGAGCCCCTCGACCATGTGCGGATGATTGATGGCCAGCTCCTGCGCCACCATGCCGCCGAAGGAAACGCCGATGACCATGGCCGAGCCCCAGCCGATGGCATGCATGAGTCCGGCGGCATCTTCCGCATATTGAGCCATGGAATAGGGCGCATCGGGCTTCGAGGTCTGGCCGAGGCCGCGCTGGTCATAGGCGAGGGTGTCGAAATGCTTGGGCAGCGGTCCATCGAAGACATTGGGCTTCATGCGGAGGTCGCCGCCTGTACCCGAAATGAAGAGGAGGCGGGGGCCCTGCCCATGCCGGTCGTAGTGGATCTCGATGTCGCCGACTTTTACGAAGGGCATGGAGCGCTTCCCCCTTATATTCCGTTCGACTCGAACCATATCACCTGGGGACAGGGAGGTAGCTGGGGCGCTTTGTCAGTTCTTTTATAGAACTATCCATGAGCCCACCCATATGCTAGTTTGCCGACCCTGTAATGTGAATTGGGGGCCCAAGCCATTGGCAGGGCCCTGGATGAAGGAAGGAGCGCCGCATGTCGAAGCCGGTGGAACGCAATTATGCGGATGCTCTGGCCGTTTGCGATCCGGTTTGGGAACGCATGCGCAATGAAGCGCAGGAAATGGCGCAGAGCGAGCCCGCGCTTGCGAGCTTTCTCTATGTGACCGTCCTCAACCATCGCCAGTTCAACGCGTCGCTCACCTATCACCTCGCGCAGAAGCTCGGGAACACGGAAATCCGTGCGATGCAGCTTCGCGAGATTTTCGACGATGCTCTGAAGGCGTCGCCCGAAATCGGCGAGGCGGCGCGGGCCGATATCGTTGCTTATTACGAGCGCGATCCGGCATGCCACTCCTATGTGCAGCCGCTTCTCTTCTTCAAGGGTTACCACGCGCTGCAGACGCACCGCATCGCGCATTGGCTCTGGACGCAGGGCCGCCGCGCCATGGCGCTCTACCTGCAGAACCGCATTTCCGATCTTTTCGCCGTGGATATTCATCCGGCGGCGAAGATCGGGCGCGGCGTTTTCATCGACCATGCGACCGGCATCGTCATCGGCGAGACGGCCGTGGTGGACGATGACGTCTCGATGCTCCATGGCGTGACGCTTGGCGGCACCGGCAAGGAAACGGGCGACCGCCATCCGAAGGTGCGCCGCGGCGTTCTCATCAGCGTCGGCGCCAAGGTTCTCGGCAACATCGTAATCGGCGAATACAGCCGCATCGGCGCGGGCAGCGTCGTGCTCCATGACGTGCCGGCTCATTGCACGGCTGTCGGCGTTCCAGCCAAGATCGTCGGCTGCGCGGGCTGCGACACGCCGAGCCACGAGATGGATCACATCATCGGCGAAGACGAGAAGGGCGCGGGCGTTTAACGCGCTCGCCTACGGTAGCCGATCCTTCAGCGTGTACCACCAGACACCGGCCAGAAGCCCCGGATAGCGCAGCCATGTGCCGCCGGGGAAGTTCGGCACCTTGATGTCGGCCATCCAGTCGAAACGCTCGGCCTGTCCGGCGACGGCTTCCGCGAGAAGCTTGCCTGCGAGCGTCGCGATGTTGATGCCCTGGCCTGAATATCCTTGCGCATAAAATATGTTCGGCGCGAGCCGCCCGAAATCCGGGATGCGGGGCATGGTGATGGCGAGCGTGCCGCTCCACGCATAGTCGATGCGAACATCCTTCAAATGCGGGAAGACGCGCAGCATCGGCTTTCTGACGAAGGCCGCGAGGTCGCGCGGCAACCGGCCCGAATAATTCTCGCCGCCGCCGAAGAGCAAGCGGTGATCGGCGGAGAGCCGGTAATAGTCGATGACGAATTTCGTATCCTGCACGCCGACATCGTCGCGGATGAGCGCGCGCGCGCCTGCTTCGCCAAGAGGCTCCGTCGCGAGGATGAAATTGTTGACCGGCATGATGTGGCCCGCGATGCGGGGCGCGAGATTGCCGAGATAGGCGTTGCAGGCGAGCACGACATGGCGAGCCGTGACGGAGCCTTCGGCGGTCGTCACGCGGGCGGGGTCCGTCTTCGCGATGTCGGTGACGCGCGAGTTCTCGAAGATGCGAACGCCCTTGGCGGCAGCCGCGCGGGCGAGACCCAGACAATAATTCAGCGGATGCAGATGCGCGCCGCCCATGTCGAGAATGGCGCCGAAATAGCGCTTCGTGCCGACCATTTCGTGGACTTCATCGGCGGGGACATAGCGCAGCGTGGTGACGCCGTATTCGCGCTGCATATGCTCCACTTCGGCGCGAAGCTCCGGCGCTTCACGCTCTTTCCAAGCCGTATGAAGAATGCCCGGCTTCAGGTCGCAATCGATCGCGTGGTCGGCGATCAGCCTTTTTACCGTCGCGAGGCCGTCAACCGCGAGCGACCAGAGGCGATGCGCCCATTCGCGGCCGAGCATCGTCTCCAGCGTTTGCTGATCCTTGCGATGCGTCGTGCCGAGTTGGCCGCCATTGCGGCCCGATGCGCCCCAGCCGACCCGCTCGGCCTCCAGCACGATCACCGAGAAGCCGCGTTCGGCGAGATGGAGCGCCGCCGAAAGGCCCGTATAGCCTGCGCCGATGACGCAGACATCCGCGGCTTCGGGCCCACGAAGAACCGGATGCGGGTCAAGGCACTTTGCTGTGGCGACGTAGTAGGAGGCTGGGTGTCCTTGCGGCGGCATGTAACCTCTCAGGCGATTTCGAAGACGCTTTCCTCATGCGAGTCGGCATGGACATCGTTGATGTCGATACAGGCTTCCCAGGGAACGGAGTCGCGCATTTCCTCAAGCCCTTCTGCATCGTCCCATTCGGTGTAGAAGGCGACCGACTTGCCGTCTGTGCCGGTCAGAATGCGGGCATGGCGAAGCCCCGCAGGCGGCGAACGATCCAGCTCGCGTTCCTTGTAGGCGCGGAGCTGGGTCAGAATGTCCACGGGCTTGGAGGTTTTGTAGCGAAGCAGGGAGGCGACGGCCATGACGTTTCCCGGTGTAGGTGTTTGATGCTCTATAGCACGGCTTTGGACCGCTTTCCTCCTTTGCGGAAGCGGGCGGACAAGCCAGAATACGTAAAAATCATAATCGTCAGACGGGAGAATTGAATGGGGCGGGTAGCAGGCAAGGTCGCCATCGTGACGGGTGCGGCAAAAGGCATCGGCGCGGCGAGCGCGAAGGCGCTGGCGCGGGAAGGCGCAAAAGTCATCTGTACGGACCTTGATGAGGGCGCGGGCGAGGCAGTCGTCGCCGAAATCCAGCGCACGGGCGGCGAGGCTGTTTTCGCGCGTCACGATGTTTGCGATGAAAGCCAGTGGGAGCGCGTGACGAAGCTCGCGGAAGACCGCTATGGCGGGCTTCACATCCTCGTCAACAATGCGGGCATAGCGCCTGAAGGTGGCCCCATCGAGGAAAAGTCGCTCGAAGACTGGCGTCACACCCTTGCCGTCGATCTCGACAGCGTCTTCCTCGGTTGCAAGCACGGCATCCGCACCATCAAGAAGACGACCGCCAAGGGCGCGTCGGGATCGATTATCAACATCTCGTCGATTCTCGGCCTCGTCGGATCGAGCAATGCGGCCGATTATGTAGCGGCCAAGGGCGGCGTGCGCCTTCTGTCCAAGGCAGCAGCCCTCGAATGCGCCGAGGCGGGCTATCGCATTCGCGTCAATTCCGTGCATCCCGGCTATATCGATACGCCGATGGTCCGCAACGTGGCGGAAAAGGGCATGCCCGGCCTTGCTTCGAGCGGCAATGAGGTAATCGCGCTTCTGACCATGCTGCACCCGATCGGGCGCCTCGGCATCGCCGACGAAATCGCCAATACGGTGCTTTTCCTCGCTTCCGACGAATCCTCCTTCACCACCGGCACTGAACTCGTGGTCGACGGGGGCTATACGACCCGTTGAAGATGGTTTGCGCGAGGGCCCGCGAGCGGTTAAAACCTCCGCCACGCGGGCCTTACGCCGCATGACAATGATTGGAGACGGATTTGGACAAGACCGAAATCAAGCGCATCGAAGCCTATCTGCGCGAGAAGTTTCGTCTTCCTTCGATCACGGTCACGAAGCGGCCGCAGAAGGACGACTCCTGCGAAGTGAACATCGGTGACGAGTTCATCGGCGTTATCTTCAAGGACGAGGAAGATGGCGAGGTTTCCTACGCCTTCCAGATGGCCATCCTGGACATCGACCTTCCGGAGTGATGCTTTAAGGCCTCAATCCGTTATCGTGCCTTCGAGGCCGTTGGGAAGTCCCGGCGCCTCGAATGAGGTGACGAGCCGGATCATCAATTCGTCGATCCGGCGCCACTCCTCCAGACGCGCGCGCTTGTAGCGATAGGTGAGGGCGAGGTTTCTCGTCAGCAGAAGGCTGCGCGTGCAGTTCGGGCTTTCGACCAGCGCCGTCTTTTGCTGGCAGGTGATGAGAACGAGCCGGCCGTCGCTATCGGTTCCAACGAAGAGATCCTGGTCCTTGTAGCCGGAATTCGGCTTGAAGCCGAATTTATCAAGCCCCGCGCGCTCCTTCTCGGCCACTGTCGAGGCGAGATATTTCGTATAGACCTCCTTCAGCCGGCGTTCGGCAGGCAGCATTGCGCCCGCTTCGTGCAGCGCGAAGAAAACGACCTGCGCGTCGGGCGTGTTGTCGGCGAATTCGGCCTGCCGCTCCAGCGAATAGGGCGCGAAGTCGGGGAGCAGCGCATGCATGGCGACTTCGGGCTGCCTGCCGCCGCCACGCTGCGAGGGGTAGCGCGTGTAATTTTCAGGGATGAGGAAGCGGGTACCGCCAATGACGGCCTCGATACGCCGCGTGGCAGCGCTGGCTTTCGGGTCGCGGCCGAGGAGTTCGGCGGGCGTCGGCCCAAAGTAGTAATAGAGAAAGATGCCCGAAAAGATCAGGACCGCGAGCGCGACCAGCACGGGAAGAATCCAGGCAGGGCGTTCATGGACCAGCTCCCCGCCTGATTGTTTCTGTCGCGCCACTCGGCTTTCTCCTTCCGTCCACTCGCGTCGCCCATAGTAACGGCGGCGCATTGCAGAACAATCTTTGTCTCGCCTTGAAACAAGGCTGCGGCGCAAAGCGGAACGAATATCGGCCCGCGCTGGCAGGCCCCCATCTAAACCCCTGACTTGCAAAGATTTTATTGCCGCCCGCCTCGGTCGCCCGGCTGGTATGGGCCTTGCGGATAAAGGTTCGACAATGGCGGGGCGCCCGCGGGAGCGCAGGGCAGGGGTTTGGGTTCAGGACATGTCTGAAGGCTTGGCTTTTTTCTTTTCGGTGGCAACGGGCTTCGTCGCTGCGGGCATCACGGGGAGCGTCTATCGCATCGTGACCAGCAAGCATCCGAGCTTTCAGGTCTGGTCGGATACGACCATAGGCAATTTGCTGGGCGTGGCGACGCTGATCTTCGCCGGTCCGAACGTCATCCTGCGCAATGCGTTTCGCGCTCAGGTTTTCGAGAACCGGCCGCCGGTCTGGCTGCTTTTCTCGGCGTGCCTCGCGATGATCTGGAGCTTCATTTCGGGCATCTTCGTTCTGAGCCTGATTTTGGCGGCCTGATGGTCAGGCCGTCTGGCGGCGTCTGAACCTTCGGCGGAGAGAACCGAGGAATCCGGCGCCGACGGCAGCGATGAGCGCCCAGGCCCAGCCTGCGGCCCAGAGGATCAGATTGGCCACCGTCTTGAACGCGCGCAGGCTGGTCTTTCCCGTCAGTTCCACGATGCCGCGCGTCTTCGTGCCGAGCTTGCCGCTCATCTTGGTGATGCGCTCGAGATCGTCGCTGCTTTCCACATATTTCATGAGCCGCACGGTCTCTGCCGGGCCGACGCTTTTCTCCAGTGTCGCGACATCCTTGAGCACGGGGGAGAGGCGGGCCATCGAAACGCCATTGGCGTAGTCGGAGATCGCGTGTCGGGTCGCGGCGCTGTCGGCAAGGTTCACTTCCTTCAGAGTTCGTCCGAGCCGCTCGAAATTCACCGCCTCGCCGAGCATCCGCGTCATGTCTCGCGTGAAGCGAATGGTGAGCGTTCCGGCCTTCTTCGAAATCTTGATGAGTGACACGCCGATCTTCGCGGGCAGAGCGCCGCCACCCGTCGCCACCGTCGCCGTGGTCGCCGCAAGGCCGACGACCGAGAGGCCGAGGACGAACTGAGAATAATCCTGACCATTGACGAGTTTGGTCCCTTCCGAGCCGATATCGCGCACATCGCCGACGACCGTGAGGTCCGATGTGATCGCGCCCATGAAGGAGGCCGTGTCACTGCCTTCGCCGCTCACGAAGCCCTCGAAGAAGCTGCCCGTGTTCCGCATGACGGTATTGGCGAGCGTCTTTTGCTGAGCGAGGCGGGCGGCGGTGCCGGGCTCGATGGTTGCGCCCATATAATCCGCGATATCCGCATACATGGTCGCGTCATCGAAGCTGCCTGCGTCGAGCGCCTTGTCGATGCGGCGGCTGAGATCGGAGCCGCTCGTCGTTTGCGCCAGCTCCGCGCGGATGAAGGGATCTGCCGGAATGGCGTCGTCCGGCACGTAAGCGTCGAGATAGCCGTTCTGAAACGCGAAGAGGAAGAGGACGGGCGCGAGGAGCAGGAAGATCAGAATGTCGAAAAACAGCCTCATGCCCGTCATGCCCCTGCCATTTGCCCTCGTCGAGATTGCGGCATTGGCGGGGTCTGCGCAACCTATCCCCCTATGGGGCCGCCCTTCTTCTCGCGAATGGCGACGACGGAGGGGCGCGGCGGCATGCCCGGCGTGAAATCCGGCCAGCGCGTGGCGGGATCGTCGAAGGTCGAGGCGCGCTCGAAGCCCTTGAAGTCTTTCGTTCCGTCAGCGCCGGGATGCTGCACGGCCACGAAAAACGTCTTCGAATCCGGCGTGAAGCAGGGACCGCACATTTCCGCGCCCACGGGTACGCGGAAGAAGCGGCGCGAGGTGCCGCGTCTGGCTCCGTCGGTTTCGAGCGCAAACATGCCATCCGCCGCGCCGGAGGTCTTCGTCCATTCGTCGCCCTGATCCGTCGCCACCCAGAGCCGTCCCTTGCCGTCGACCGCCAGATTGTCGGGGCAGGCGAACCAGCCGTCCGCAGTCGTCGCGCCGTTCCATTTCGCCTTCTCCTCGGGTTCTGCCGGGTCGCCGCAGGTGACGAGGAGCGTCCAGGTGAAGCTATCCGCGCCGTGGTCGCCGTTCTTCGGCGTAATTTCGACGATCTGTCCCCAGAGGTTGTCCGCACGCGGATTGACGGCGTCGATCTTGTCCGCCGTGCGCTTGGAATTGTTGGTGAGCGAGATATAGACCTTGCCCGTCTGCGGGTTGGGCTGCACGTCTTCGGGCCGGTCGAGCGGCGTCGCGCCGAGAATATCCGCCGCGCGGCGCGCCTCGATCAGAACGTCGGCTTGCGAGGAAAACCCGTTTGCGGCATTGAGCCCGTTCGCGTCGTGAACGAGCGGCCTCCATGTGCCCGAGCCGTCTTCCTCGAAGCGGGCCACGTAAAGCGTGCCTTCGTCGAGCAGGTCGCGATTGACGGCGCGGTCTTGCGGATCAACCTTTCCGGCGGTGACGAATTTATAGAGATATTCGAAACGCTGATCGTCGCCCATATAGACGGCCAAGCGGCCATCCTTCGTCAGCGCATTCTCGCAGCCCTCATGCTTGAAGCGGCCAAGCGCGGTCCGTTTGCGCGGCGCGGCAGCGGGGTCGAGCGGATCAATCTCGACCACCCAGCCGAAGCGATTTGCCTCGTTAGGTTCCTCGTTGATGTCGAAGCGCTTGTGGAAGCGCGCCCAGCCCATCTTGTCTCCGGGAATCCCCATGCGCGCGTAATTCGCCGCTTCCGGATGCGCGTCGATCTTGCCCGCGAAATAGATGTTCACATTCTCTTCGCCGGTCAGATAGCTGCCCCAGGGCGTGATACCGCCCGCGCAATTGTTGAGCGTGCCGAGGACGCGGGTGCCCTCCGGATCGACGGAGGTCTTGAGGCGCGCATGGCCGGCCGCCGGGCCGCTGATCCTGATTTCGGTGTCGAGGGGCGTGATGCGCCTGTTATAGACGCCGGCCGCGACGGGTGCCCATTTGCCGTTAGCCCCCAGAGCGATTTCGACGATCGAGCAGCCGTGAGCGGCGATGGCGACGTCCACCTGCTCGGAGCTCGCCTCCTTCACATCGGCGAGACCGGGGAACATGAGCGGCGCGTTCGTATATTCATGATTGACGCAAAGAAGCCCGCGGTCGCTCGCGCCGGAGCCATAGGGCAGGGGCACAAAGCCCACATAATCGTTGTTGTAGCCGAATTGCTGGCGCTGGGCCTCCGCCGTCTGGCGCTGAGGGTCGAAGGCGGGCGCGGCGGCGAGTACGGGGTCGCCCCAGCGGATCAGGATATCGGCGTCATAGCCTTCCGCCACATGGTGGCGTTCATCGACGCCGCGCGGCAGCTCCTTGAAGGTGAAGCCCGGAACCTTCTCCGGGCCGTCGCAGGCCGCCAGGGCGAAAAGGCTGGTCGATGTGGTGGCAACGAGGCCGGCGGCGCCCAAACCCTTCAGGATCGCGCGGCGCGACCAGAGTTCACCCAGCGTCGGCGCCATGGGCCGCGCAATGGCCTCGTCGTCCACCGCCTCGAGAGCGGCTTCGAAGGACTTGCGCTGGGTCATGACGGGCTCCATTGATTTCGACCAGCCAAGGCTAGTGGGTCTGCGTTGCGGCTTCGTGACGCCGCGTCTCGTCTCGGGCGGCGCGGCATGGCATAGTTTGCCGCAATGAGACACCGGATCGAGGATAAATGATGGCTATTTATGCGCTGGGCGGCACGAGGCCCATTCTTCCACCCGAAGGCGAATTCTGGGTCGCGCCCAATGCGCAGGTCATGGGCAATGTGAAGCTCGAACGCAACGCGAGCGTCTGGTTCAACGCCGTCATTCGCGGCGACAACGAACTCATCACCATTGGCGAAAACTCCAATGTTCAGGATGGTTCGGTTCTGCATACCGATCCCGGCTCGCCGCTCACCATCGGCGCCAATGTCACCATCGGCCACATGGTCATGCTGCACGGCTGCACCATCGGGGAGGGAAGCCTCATCGGTATCGGCAGCATTGTCATGAACGGCACGCGCATCGGCAAGGGGTGCCTCATCGGCGCCAATACGCTGATCCCTGAGGGCAAGGAGATACCCGATTATTCGATGGTTCTCGGCGCGCCCGGAAAAGTGGTTCGCACGCTGACGGAAGAACAGAGCGCCGCGCTGCGCCTTTCCTCCGACCATTATGTTGAGAACTGGAAACGCTATGCGCGCGAGCTGAAGATCATCGACTGATCTGCGCCGCACGAAACAACCAAAAGAAGACAAAAAAGGGAGGATTGAATGAGCCAGCCACAGGAAGTTCTGTACGAAGTTTCCGAACACATCGCGACGATCACGCTCAATGCGCCGGAGCGCATGAACACGATCTCGGGCCCGATGCTCGACCAGTTGACCGAGCGTCTGCTCGAAGCCAATGCCGACAGCGATGTACGCGTCGTCATTCTCACTGGAGCAGGCCGTGCATTCTGCGCCGGTCTCGATCTCCGCGCCCAGACGGGTGGGGGCGGCACGGGCATTCTGAGCGGCAGCGTCGTCTCGACTACGCTGAACCTTCGTCACACGCCGCCGACCGTGCTCCACGAGATGGAAAAGCCGACCATCTGCGCCCTCAATGGCGGCGCGGCGGGCTACGGCATGGACACGGCGCTGGGCTGCGACATGCGGATCATGGCGAAATCGGCCAAGCTCGCTGCCGCCTTCTGCAAGCGGGGCCTCGTGCCTGAATCCGGCGGCACCTGGTTCCTGCCGCGCCTGATCGGCTGGGA